>DATIOB010000472.1:0-12092 GCA_035473605.1 Conexibacter sp. | reverse complement strand
GATCGAGCACGTCGGCTACAGCGACGGTGAGGTGCTCGGCAACGCCGCCCAGCTGCGGGCCTCGCTGAAGCTCACGCGCTGGCTGCGCTGCACGTACGAGATCCCGGTCAGAGACGTGATCGGCCACGCCGAGAGCCTCTCCTCGCCGTTCCACAGGGAGCGCGTCGCGGCGCTGCGGACGCAGACGCACGACGACTTCCAGCCGCCCGCGATGCGGAGCTACCGCGCGCTGCTGCGCGCTGAAGGGGAGTGCTGAGGCGCATGGTGAGCGAGCACGACGCGCGCGCCTTCGCGCTCGACTTCCCCGACACGGTCGAGTCCTCGCACATGGGCACGGCCGACTTCCGTGTCAGAGGAAGAGTGTTCGCGACCTTCCCGAGACCAGGCCGGATGGGCCTGCGGCTCGATCCGGCCGAGCAGGCCGCGGTGCTCGCGACCGCGCCCGCCACCTTCGCGGCGGCGGCCGGCGCTTGGGGGCGACAGGGCTGGACGCTCGTCGCGCTCGACCGGATCGATCGCGACGAGCTGCGCGAGCTGGTGATCGGCGCTTGGCGGCACCGCGCGCCGAAGCGGCTGCTGGCCGCCTACGACGCCGCGCAGTAGAACGCCCGCGCGTCACGCCCGTCTGTCGATCCGCCCGTCGCGTTTCGTTCCGGTCCGCGCGAGCCTGCGCCGCGGTCGCCGGCCGCGACGTAGGATGCGCGCGATGTCGTCGTCGGAGATCTTCGCCCCCGGGCTGCTCGACGGGCAGGTCGCGCTCGTCACCGGCGGCGGCACCGGCCTCGGTCGCGCCGCCGCGGCCGAGCTGATCGCCTGCGGCGCGCAGGTCGTGCTCGCCGGGCGCCGCGCGGAGGTGCTGGAGGCGACGGCCGCGAGACTCGGGCCGGCCGCCACGACGGTGAGCGGCGACATCCGCGCCGACGACGACGCGGAGCGGATCGTCGCGACGGTGCTGGAGCGCCACGGCCGCCTCGACCTGCTCGTCAACAACGCCGGCGGGCAGTACTTCGTGCCGGCCGAGGCGATCGCGACGAGAGGCTGGCAGGCGGTGATGCGCCTCAACGTCGGCGGCACGACGCGGATGGCCGAGCTGGCGGTCGAGCGCGCGATGAAGCCGGCGGGGCGGGGGACGATCGTCAACGTGACGCTGTCACCCCACAACGGGCTCGCGGGGATGACCCATTCGAGCGCCGCGCGCGCCGCCGTCGAGTCGCTGACGCGCGCATGGGCGGAGCGCTGGGCAGCCGACGGGATCGCCGTGATCGCCGTCGCCGCCGGCCACTTCCAGACCGACGCGCTCGACAAGTACCCGGAGCCGGTGCGCGCGAGCGTCGCGCGGATGGTGCCGTTGCAGCGGCTCGGGCAGCCGCGCGAGCACGCCTGGCTGGTCGCGCTGCTGGCGTCGGCACTGGGCCGCTCGCTCAGCGGCACGGTCGTGACGCTCGACGGCGCGCGCGACAACTGGTGCGGGCCGTGGCCGCCGCCGGCGATCACCGACGACGGCGGCGACGTGCCCGTCGAGGAGCGGTCCCGCTCCGCGAGATAGCGAGTTCCACGGCAGCGCGTCGGCAGGCCGACGCGCTGGCGGGAACTCGCGGGCGTGCCCTTCGCTTCAGGTCCGGCTCAGCAGGAGACGATCAGCTGGAAGCCGCGGTCGGCGGCGAGGCCGGCGCTGTCGGCGGTCGCGATCTCGACGCCGTTGACGTTGCCGGCGAGCGGCGCGGCGGCGATCTCACCGGTCACGGGCGCGTCTCTTCTGTCGGCCGGCGGCGGCGTGATCGCCAGCGTCGCCGAGTAGGCGCACGCTCTCACGTCGGCGTCGAAGATCACCTGGTAGCGGCCGGTCGCGGTCTTCGTGACCGAGACGACGCCGCCGCGGTCGTTGCTTCTGGCGCCGTCGGCGGCGACGGTCAGCTGACGCGCGGCGCCGGTCGCGACGGTCGCTCTGTCGGCGAGCGTCGCTCTGGTCGCCAGCGCCGACTTCGACGCGTTGTCGGCGTTGGTGGCGCGCGCGGCCAGTCTGACGGCGCCGAGTTTGCTGGCGTCGAGCGACTGCTCCTTGATCGCACCGCCGCCGAGCGAGTCTCTCTTGAACTCCTGGCCGCGCAGGGTGCCGTCCTTGAAGTCCTCGTTTCTGATCGTGCCGTTCTGGATCGTGCGCGAGTTCACCGAGTTGGCGCTGAGGGCGGCGTAGGACGTGCCTCCGAGCGCCGCGAACAATGCGACGAGCGCGACCAGCATCGCGGGCGAGGGGAGACGTCTGAGCTGCTTGAGGCGCTGCATACGGGGTCGAACCTCCGGGGTCGTTTGAAGGTTCCAACGCATCGACGGCGGCAGAGGTGCGGCGCGCTCGGACGCGCTGACGACCGCGGTGCGCCGCTGCGGTGCGCGCTGCCCGCCGCTATGATCGCCGGGCACCTGCGGGCGAAGTGTTGTGGTTGCACAGGAGCCTTCCAAGCTCTTAGGGCGGGTTCGATTCCCGTCGCCCGCTCTATCGCTGCCGGCCACATCGGGTAGGCCTCACTCATCCGATCGAGAGTGAGCGCGCGATGGTGACCGTGGGACTGTGGGTGCGGCTGGAGGCGAAGCCCGGCCGTGAGGACGATGTCGAGGCGTTCCTGATCGGGGCGCGGGACCTCGTCGACGCCGAGCCCGGGACGACCGCCTGGTTCGCCGCCCGGCTGGGCCCGAGGACGTTCGCGATCTTCGACGTCTTCGAGCGTGAGGACGGCCGCGACGTCCACCTCAGAGGCGCCGTGGCGAGCGCGCTCGGGGAGAAGGCGGCCGACCTCTTCGCGGAGGCGCCGGCGATCGAGAAGCTCGACGTGCTCGCCTCCAAGCTGCCCTGACCCGACCCCGCGCGCCCGCTCCCGCCGCGCAGGGGTATCATGCGTGGAGCGCGCGTCGAGCGCGCCCATAGCGGTGCCACGGGGAGTGGCGCAGTCTGGTAGCGCACCCGGCTGGGGGCCGGGCGGTCGCAGGTTCAAATCCTGTCTCCCCGACTACACGAAAGCCCTGCGAGAGCGGGGCTTTCGGCGTTCTCGGGGTGTGGACGAGCGAGCGCGGGGCAGACGCCGACCGCGACGGTCAGCCGGTGCGGCGGAGCGCGTCGAGGCCGGCCTGGAGGAAGGCGAGCCCGCGTTCGAGCTCCTGCTCGGCGGCCGCGCTGTCGTGCGTGCTGACGTAGACGTCGCGGACGGCGGTGAGCACGCTGACCATCGCGGTCGCGAACGTGCGCGGGCCGATGCCGGTCAGCGGCTCGCTGAGCTCGTCGGCGACGACGGAGGCGATCTTCTCCTCGGCCGCCTCCATCAGCTGGCGGTCGCGCATGCGCAGGTCGCGATCGGCGACGACCGCGCGATGGCGCAGCAGTTCGAGGGCGTCGTCGGTCGTGCGCGTCGCCTCGTCGGCGAGCCACGCTCTGAGGCCCTCCACGAGGTCGCCGCTGCCGCCCGTCAGGTGCGCGACGAGGCGGTCGACGGACTCGGCGGCGCCGTCGAAGACGATCTCCTCCTTGTGCGGGAAGTAGAGCGAGACGGTGCGCGGCGCGACGTCGGCGCGCTCGGCGATCTGAGGGATCGTCGCCGCCGCGAAGCCGTGTTCGAGCGTCAGCTCCAGCGTCGCGCGGACGATCGCGGCGCGCGTTCTCGCCTTCTTGCGCTCGCGCAGGCCCGGGGCGGTCGTGCTCACGAGCACGGGCTTTCGCTGGGCTGACGCGGCGGTCGCGGCGCGCGGGTCTCCATGCCCACTGACCCTAACAGACCTGCAAGACGAAGCAGTTTCGCGGGAACAAGCAGATACGCAGTCTTGGAAAAAATGCAAGACGCTGTAGTATTTCGCGAGTTCTCGCCAGCCGCTCGACTCGACGGAGCCTTCATGTCCGCACTCCTCGCACGCATCGCGCGTGCGCTCACCCACCACTGGAAGCGCAGCCTCGTCGCTGCGCTCGTCGTCGTGGCGCTGCTCGGCGTCGCGGCGGGCACCGGCGGCAGAGCGGCGGACGACTTCGGGATCCCGGGCACCGAGACGCAGCAGGCGCTCGACCTCTTCAAGGCGCACAGCCCCGCCTTCGCCGGTGCTGACGCGACGGTCGTCTTCAGCGTCGATGACGGCACGCTGAGCGACGGCGAGCGCAGAGCCGCGATCGAGGAGGCGATCGGCGAGATCAGAGGGCTCGACCACGTCGAGGCCGTCGCCGATCCCTTCGGCGCCGGCGGCGCGCTCTCCAGAGACGGTCGGATCGCGAACGTCTCGGTCCGCTACGACGTCGAGGCGACCGACGTCGAGAGAGCGGACGGGGAGGCGCTGGAGGAGGCTGCGCGCAGCGCGGAGTCCGGCGGCATCGACGTCTCGATGCGCGGGATCGTCGTCGACCTCGGGCAGGAGCAGGAGGCACCGGTCGGCGAGCTGATCGGCGTCGCGATCGCGATCATCCTGCTGACGCTGCTGTTCCGCTCGGCGGCCGCGATGGGCGCGACGCTGCTGGGCGCGCTGCTGGGCGTCGTGATCGGTCAGATCCTGCTGACCGCGCTCGCCAAGCCGCTCGGGCTGCCGGCGTTCGCGTCGACGATCGCGGTGATGCTCGGCCTCGGCGCCGGCATCGACTACGCGCTGCTGATCATCGGCCGCTACCGCGAGCAGGCGGCCGCCGGCGACAGCGTCCGCGACGCCTCCGCGAAGGCGGCGGCGACCGCTGGCGCCTCGGTCGTCGCCGCCGGCCTGATCGTGATGGTCGCGATCGCCGGCCTGCTCGTGATCGGGATCCCGATGATCGGCAAGATGGGCATCGGCGCGGCGATCGGCATCGCGGCGGTCGTCGTCTCGGCGATCACGATCCTGCCGATCATGATCGGCGCCTTCGCCAAGCGGCTGAGACCGAAGAAGCCCGAGCACGTGCAGCCCTCGCCGGCGTTCAGCCGCTGGGGCGAGATCGTCACGCGCAAGCCGTGGCTGTCGATCGCCGGCGGCGTCGCGCTGCTGCTGGTGTTCGCGATCCCGGTCACGCAGATGCGGCTCGGTCAGCCCGACGACGGCAACCAGCCGACCACGAGAACGCAGCGGATCGCGTACGACAAGCTCAGCGAGGGCTTCGGCGCCGGCTCCAACGGACCGTTCCTGCTCGCCGTCGACATCCCGAGAGGGGACGCGCAGACGAGAGCGCAGCTGACGAGACTGGAGCAGGCGGTCGGCGAGCTGCCGGGCGTCGCGGCGGTGATCCCGGCGATGGTCTCCGAGGACGGCGAGATGGCGACGATCACCGCGATCCCGACGACCGCGCCGCAGGACTCCAAGACGAGCGACCTGCTCGAGCAGATGCGCGACGAGACGATCCCGGCGGCCACCGCCGAGACGCCGCTGAAGGTCTACGTCGGCGGCAACACGGCCGGCTTCGAGGACTTCTCGGCGAAGGTCGCCAGCCGCCTGCCGTTGTTCATCGCGGTCGTGATCGGCCTCTCGGTGCTGCTGCTGATGGCGGCCTTCCGCTCGCTGCTGATCCCGCTCGTCTCCGCGGTCTTCAACCTGCTGTCGGTGCTGGCCGCCTACGGCGTCGTCGTCGCGGTCTTCCAGGAGGGGATCGGCGCGAGCCTGATCGGGGCCGACACCGGCGTGCCGATCGTCTCGTTCATCCCGGTGATGATCTTCGCGATCCTCTTCGGCCTGAGCATGGACTACAACGTCTTCCTGCTCTCGCGGATCCACGAGGCCTACAACGAGGGCGACGCGCCGCGCGCGAGCGTCATCCACGGCGTCTCGCGGATCGGCAAGGTGATCCTCTTCGCCGGCCTGATCATGGCCGCCGTCTTCCTCGCCTTCGTCACCCAGCCCGACGTGACCGCGAAGATGATGGGTCTCGGCCTCGGCCTCGCGGTGCTGATCGACGTGCTCGTCGTGCGGCTCGTGATCGCCCCGGCGGTCGTGACGCTGATGGGCGACCGCGCCTGGTGGCTGCCCGCCTGGCTCGACCGCATCATGCCCAACGTCTCGCTCGAGGGACACCTCGTCGAGAACGTCGACAGACCGGTGGAGGAGCGCGAGCCGACCCCCGTCTGACCGTCCGTCCCGGCGAAGGCCCCGCGAGCGCGGGGCCTTCGCAGCCGTTCAGCGCAGTCGCAGCCTCTTCACGACCGCCGTCCCGGCGGGCTTGCCGGCGGCGTCGAGCGGGCGCACCGTCAGCGTCACGGCGCCGGCTCTGAGCGCGGGCAGTCTGAGTCTCCAGGCGCCGTTGCGGACCGGCGCGCGCAGGACGCGCGTGACGGTGCGGGGCGCTGCGCGTCTGCGCGGCGTCCGCGTCGTGCCGCTGCGCGAGGGCGCCGGGGTGACGACGCGCAGCTCCACCCGTGTCGCCCCGCTCGCCGTGCCGCGGACGGTCCGCCACGCGGCGCGCGTGCGGAGCCAGCCGGCGCAGCGGGCTCTGGCGGCGGTGCGCGGGCCGGCCTTCGCGGCGGTGCTCGGGCGGGCCTTCGCGGCGTCGCGCGGGCGGGCGTTCGCGACCGTCCGGGGGCAGACCGGCGCCGCCAGCGTCGCGCGCGGCGTCGCGGCCGCTCTTCTCGGCGGCGGCGTGGGGGCGACGCCGCCGCCTCCACCGCCGCTCGTCGGCGCGACGACCTGCACCGCGAAGCTGCGCACGAGCGCGTTGCCGAGCGCGTCCTGCGCGCGCAGCGTGACCGTGACGACGCCGGTGCTCGCGAAGGTGTGCGTCACGCTCGCGCCGGTCGCGCCCGCGGAGCCGTCGCCGAACTCCCAGCTCGGCGGGCCGGCCAGCGGCGACCAGCGGTCGCGCACGTCGGCGGTCAGCGTCAGCGGCAGCCCGGCGTATGCGATCGGCGGCACATCGGCCGCCCGCAGCAGCGGCGCGCCGCCGTCGAAGACGGCCGTCCGCTGGCCGTCGGCGCGCTCGATCGTCGCGACCGCGCCGCCCTCGCCGTCGGCGACGAGCCGATCGAGCACGAGGTAGCCGCTGCCGCCGTCGTCGTCGAGGTCGCGGACCGCGTCGGGCGCGTCGGCGCCCGCCGGCCAGCGCACGCCCTGGACGACCGGCTGCGCGCCGCCGGTGGCCGACCAGGCGATCAGCGTGTCCGCACCGCTGGTGACGATCGCGCCGTTGGAGCTGTGCTCGGGGTACGCCGACAGCAGCCGCGGCGCGCCCCACGCGCCGTCGCTCCCGGCGCGCGTGACGCCGATCCCGGCGTCGGCGCCGTTGAGCGTGACCGGCGCGTGCCACAGCACGGTCGGGACCCCGCCGGACGCGATCGCGGCGGCGATCGGGGTCGCGCCGACACGTCTGGTCGCGACGAGACGCGGCGTCGCGAATCTGCCGGCGCCGGGCGCCCGCAATGCCGCCCGCGCCGTGATCGCCGCTCTCGCGGCCTGCGCGTAGGCGACGATCGCGGCGCCGTCGGGCGCGACGCCGAGCACCACCTCGCCGGCGTTCGCCGACAGGCCGGCCTGCGCGACGTCCTGCAGTGCGTCCCAGATCCCGTTCGACGGGCCCCAGCGGCGGGCCACGACGGTGCGGACGTCATCGGCCTGCGCGGTGCTCGCGCCCTCGTCGGTCACCTCCGCCCACGCCGCCGTGACCTCGCCGGAGTCGGCGACGGCGACGTTGACCGCCGAGACCGAGCGGTCCGGCGTCGAGAGCCGCACCGATCTCTCCCAGCCGCCCGCGCCGGGCCGGTGGACGACCGCGTCCAGGCGCGCGTCCCAGCCCTGCTCGCCGGGGGAGTTGTCCTCGCCGTGGTGGGCGAGCACCGCGGCCGTGCCGTCGGCGCCGATCGCGACCGACGGCCCGAACGGCGGCAGCTCGCCGGGCAGCGAGATGCCCGCCGCGACGCCGGTCGCGACCGTGGCCGGCTGCTGCCAGGCGCCGTCGGCGGTGCGGTAGGCCGCGCGCATCAGCAGCGGCCCGCCCGCGTCGTGAGAGCTGTCGACCCACGCCAGCACGGCCGCGCCGCCGGGCGCGACGGCCAGCCGCGGCGCGACGACGCGACCGCCGGTGACGGAAGGGAAGGCAGCCTGCCGCGCCGGCGCTGTGCCCGTGCCGGCGCCGGGCTCGCGCGCGAAGATCGCGATCTCCTGCGCCGCGCCGCTCGCCGGCGCCAGCGCGTACAGCTCGCGGCCGCCGCCGAAGCCGACCTGGAGCTGCTGTCCGACCGCCGTGGTCGGCAGCTCCAGCGGCGCCGGCGGCAGCCAGGCGGGAGCGGCCGCGGCGGTCGCGGCCGTCACGGCGGACGCCGACAGCAGCGCGGCGGCGCCGAGCGCGGCGACGGCGGAGGAGCGGTGGCCGGGGTGCGAGCGAGGGCGAGGGCTAGGGCGGCGGATCATGCATCGCACCCTCCCAGCGCGCGGCCGCGACCGCCATGGGGGCGCGCCGCCGCACCCGTGGCGGAGAACCGACGCCCCGCGCGGCGACGGCGCGCTCGCACGGAGGACGAGCCGCCGCGCCCGGCCGCCCCTCACCCCCCGAGCAGGTCGCGCGCGACGGTGCGGTAGCAGTCGACGGCGAGGCCGAGGTCGGCGACGGGGATCCGCTCGTCGACGGCGTGGAACAGCGGCGCCGCCTCCTCGGCCGTCATCGCCCGCTGCGGGAAGAAGCCGTAGGCGACGCACTCCGGGAAGGCGGCGCGGAAGGTGCGCGAGTCGGAGTAGCCGGAGGAGACCGTCGGCAGGCAGACGGCCTCCGGGTCGATCGCGGCGACGAAGCGGCGCAGCGCGTCCATCAGCGGCGACTCGGTCGCCGACGCGTTGCCCTCGGTCTGCTCGCCGAACTCGACCGTCCAGCCGCCGTCGGCCGGGTCGCCGCGCAGGTCGTGCAGCCGTCGCAGCGCGGCGTCGCGGCCGAGGCCGGGCGGCACGCGGCAGTCGACCCAGGCGTGCGCCTCGGCCGGGATCGTGTTCATCCCGGTCGAGGCGGCGACCATCGTCGGCGCGAAGGTGACGTGGAAGGCCGGCTCGATCAGCGGCGCGAAGTCGGGGGCGCGCGCGGTGAGCGTCGCGAGCGCGCCGTCGGGATCGTCGGGATCGAGCCCGAGCCCCGCCAGCACCGCCCGCGCGGCCGGCGTCATGTCCCATGCCGCGCGATGGCCGGCGAACTGCGTCAGCAGCGGCGCCAGCCGCAGCAGCGCGTTGTCGGCGACCGCCGGCATCGAGGCGTGGCCGGCGACGCCGTGGGCGATCAGGCGGAAGCGGAAGACGCCCTTCTCCGCGACGCAGACGCCGTGCACGCGCTGCTCGCCGACGTGCGTCACCGCGCCGTCGCCCTCGTTGATCAGGTAGTCGCAGCGGACGAGGTCGGGCCGCTCGGCGCACAGCCACGCCGCGCCGCTGCCGTCGACCTCCTCGTCGGCGACGGAGATCACCAGCAGGTCGCCGCGCTCCGGCCGCCAGCCCTCGCGCGCCAGCGAGCAGGCGGCGACCACCTCGGCCGCCGTCTGCGACTTCATGTCGATCGCGCCGCGGCCCCAGACGCAGCCGTCGGCGACCTCGCCCGACCACGGCCCGTGGCGCCAGCCGCGCGGGTCGGCGGCGACCGTGTCGACGTGCGACAGCAGCCCCAGCACCGGTCCCGGCGCACGGCCGCGCAGGCGCGCGACGAGGTTGAGCCGCGCCGGGTCCTCGCCGGCCAGCTCGACCTCGAAGCCGGCCGCCCGCAGCAGCGCGGCGAGCGGCTCCTGCGCGAGCGTCTCGCGGCCGGGCGGGTTGCTGGTGTCGATCCGGATCAGCGTCTGCAGCAGCGCGACCGCCTCGTCCTGGAGCGTCGCGGCGCTCATGCGACACCCGCTTCCAGCAGCTCGAGCGTCTTGCCGTCGCCGTCGAGCCGCGCGCGCACGCCGAGCGGCAGCGTCGCCATGTGCTTGCCGTGGCCGACCGGCACGTTCGCGACGGCGGGGATCCCCAGCGGCGCGATCAGCTCGTCGAGCAGCTGCTCGACCGACAGCTCCGAGGTCGGCCCGTCCGGCACCGTCTGCGCCTGCAGGTTGACGCTCGTGCCGAAGACGAAGCCGGCGGCGTTGTCGAGCTTGCCGGCGCGGATCAGGTGGTTGAGCGCGGTGTCGACCAGGTACGTCTCGGTGTTGAGGTCCTCGACCATGACGATGCAGCCGTCGGTCTCGACCTCGAACGGCGTGCCGATGCTCGCGCACAGCAGCGTCAGGCAGCCGCCGACCAGCGGCGCCTCGGCGACGCCCCCGCCGACCGTGAGCACGTGCGGATCGTCGGGATCCTCGAAGACGCGGCCGAGCGGCTCCGGTCGGAAGGCGCGGTGGAACCACGTCTCCGTCTCCTTCGTCAGCTCGTCGCGGCGGCGCGTGAAGCGGAGGAAGTTCGGCCCGTAGAAGGAGACCCAGCCGGCATGCTTGGCGAGCGCGAGGTGGAGCGCGGTGATGTCGCTGAAGCCGCAGACGATCCGCGGCTCGCCGACGGCCGCCCAGTCGATCCGGTCGTGCAGCCGCGCGGTGCCGTAGCCGCCGCAGAGCGCGTGGACCATGTCGATCCCCGGCTCCGAGAGCGCCCACTGCAGGTCGGCGGCGCGTTGCGCGTCGTCGCCGGCGAGGTAGCCGTGCACGGCGCGGGCGTTGGGGCCGAAGACGACGCGGTGGCCGCGCGCCTCGAAGTAGGCCGTCGCCTGCTCGATCTCGGAGCGGGTCTGGGGCGGGCTGGCGGGCGCCACGACGGCGATCGTGGCGCGTTCCGGCAGCGCCGGCGGCTTGATCCGGTTGGCTGAACGGTCGTTCATGGCGCCAGCGTAGGGGGGATCCCTCGCTCTCGCAATCCCTATTGACTTCGGGAATTCCCTCGATCTAGGTTCCTGAACGGATGTTCACCAGAACCGATTCGACAGCTCAACTGGCCGCCCGGCTCGGTGCCGATCGCGTGCTCGACCCGGCCGGCGCGCTGCCGCAGCCGGCGCAGCGGCTCGACGCCGGCGGGCCGCCGCGCGCGGCCGAGTTCGAGGTCGCCGTCGAGCGGCTCTGCCTCGACGCGACCTCGTTCCGGAACATCCGCGCCGCGGCCGGCGCGGACCCGGCGCGGATGGCGGCGCGGATCGCCGAGATCGTCGCCGCGCGCGGCAAGATGCACAACCCGGAGACCGGCTCCGGCGGGGTCCTGCTCGGTCGCGTCGCGGCCGTCGGCGACGCCGTCTCGAACGCGCCTGCCGTCGGCGATCGGATCGTCACGCTCGCCTCGCTGACGCTGACCCCGCTGCGGCTCGACGCGGTCACGCGCGTCGACCCCGACTCGGCGCAGGTCGAGGTCCGCGGCACCGCCTACGTCTGCGACAGCGCGCCGTGGGGCGCGGTCCCCGACGACCTTCCCGGCGACCTCGCGCTGGAGGTCTACGACGTCTACGGCGCCGCCTCGCACACGCGCGCGCTGGCGAGCGCCGGCGCCACCGTTGCCGTGCTCGGCACCGGCCACGCCGGCAAGCTGGCGCTGGCGGCTGCGCGCGAGGCGGTCGGGGCGGACGGCACGCTGATCGCCGTCGACCGCGACGCCGCCGCGGTCGAGCGGATCGCGGCGCTCGGGCTCTGCGACGTCGCCGTCACCGCCGACCTGCGCGACCCGCTCGGCGCGGTCGCGGCGGTGCAGGCGGCCGGGGGCGAAGCGGCCGACCTGACGATCGTCGTCGTCAGCGCGAGCGGCTGCGAGAGCGGCGCGATCGTGCTCACCAAGGAGGGCGGGACGATCCTCTTCTTCTCGATGGCGACCGACTTCAGAACCGCCGCGCTCAGCGCCGACGGGATGGGCCACGACGTGCGGATGCTGATCGGCAGCGGCTACACGCCCGACGTCGGCGGCTACGCGCTCGACCTCGTGCGCCGCTGCGCGCCGCTGCGGCAGGCGCTGACGGGGGTGGCGGCGTGATCGAGGTGCCGCTGCGCTGGGGCGACTTCGACGCGCTCGGCCACGTCAACCACGTCGCCGTGCTGGCGCTGCTGGAGAGCGGCCGCGACGGCTGGCTGAGAACGCTCGGGATCGCGCCCGAGGGCTACGTCGTCGGCCGCTGCGCGATCGACTTCGAGCGCGAGATCCCCGTCCACCTCGACGCCGTCACGGCGACCTGCGCGGCGGTCGAGCTGCGCCGCTCCAGCCTG
>DATIOB010000471.1:0-3747 GCA_035473605.1 Conexibacter sp. | reverse complement strand
GTTCGTCATGCTGGCGGGTCGCCCGATGCTGGAATGGTCGCTCGACGCGCTGCGCGCCGTCGAGGCGATCGAGCGCATCGTCGTCGCCCTCCCGGAGGGCTTCGACGCTCCCGCCGGCACCGTCGGCGTCGCCGGCGGCGCCGAGCGCTCGCACTCCGTCCGCGCCGCGCTCGCCGCGGCCGGTGAGGGCCCGGCCGAGGAGCCGATCCTCGTCCACGACGCCGCGCGGCCGCTGCTGACGCCGGCGATCGTGACGGCCACGCTCGACGCGCTCGCGCAGACCGGCGCCGACGCCGTCGTCGCCGCCGCGCCGGTCGTCGACACGATCAAGCGCGTGCGCGCCGACGCGCCCGGCCTGCACGTCGAGGCGACGCTCCAGCGCCATGCGCTGTGGGCGGTCCAGACGCCGCAGGTCTTCCGCCGCGACGTCCTGCAGCGCGCGCTCGCGCTGCCCGACGACGTGCTCGCCGCCGCCACCGACGACGCCGGCATCGTCGAGCAGACGGGCGGGCGCGTCCACCTCGTAGAGTCCCCGCGCGAGAACCTCAAGGTCACCACCCCGGTCGACCTCCGCCTCGCCGCCCTGATCCTGGAAGAACGATGCTGACCGACTACCACGTGCACCTGCGTCCCGACGAGCCCGGCACGACGGCCGAGCGGTACTTCGTCCCCGCCAACGCCGAGCGCTACCGCGAGGCCGCCGCCGAGCGCGGCATCGCCGAGCTGGGCGTCTCCGAGCACATCTACCGCTTCGAGCAGGCGCTCGAGGTCTGGCAGCACCCCTTCTGGCAGTCGCAGGCCGGCGAGGACATCGACGCCTACTGCCAGTTCGTGCGCGAGCAGACCGACCTCAAGCTCGGGATCGAGGCCGACTTCGTCCCGGGCAGGGAAGACCGCATGGGCAACCTGCTCGAAGCGCGCGACTGGGACTTCGTCGTCGGCTCGGTCCACTTCGTCAGAGACACCGCCGTCGACATGGCCGGCGACTGGGACGTCTGGACGACCTCGTTCGAGTCGCCCGACAAGGTCTGGCGGCGCTACTTCGAGACGCTCGGCGAGTGCGCCCGCAGCGGTCTCTACGACATCCTCGCCCATCCCGACCTCGTGAAGGTGTGGGGCGGCGAGCGGCCGAAGCCCGACGGCGACCTGCGGCGCTACTACGAGCTGGCGATCGAGGGGATCGCGGAGTCGGGGATCGCCGTCGAGGTCTCGACCGCGGGCCTGCGCAAGCCGGTCGGCGAGCGCTACCCCGCGACCGCGTTCCTGGAGATGTGCCTCGAGGCCGGCTGCCCGGTCGCGCTTTCCAGCGACGCCCACCTGCCCGAGCACATCGGCTGGGAATACGAGTCGACCGTCGAATGGCTGGCCGAGCGCGGCGTCACCGAGCTGGCCGTCTTCGAGCGCCGCCGGCGCCGCCTCGAGCCGATCGGGGCCTCCTGATGGTCGCGACCGGAATCGGCTGGGACGTCCACAGACTGGTCGCAGGCCGCCCGCTGATCATCGGCGGGGTCACGATCCCGAACGAGCTGGGGCTCGACGGCCACTCCGACGCCGACGTGCTGGTTCACGCCGTGATCGACGCGCTGCTCGGCGCCGCCGGCCTCGGCGACATCGGCGAGCACTTCCCCGACACCGACGAGCGCTGGAGAGGGGCCGACTCGCTCGACCTGCTGCGCTCGACGCGCGAGCTCGTCGCCGTCGGCGGCGTCGAGATCGCCCACGTCGACACGACCGTGCTGCTGGAGCGGCCGAAGCTGCTGCCGCACAAGCAGGAGATGCGCGAGAACATCGCCGGCGCGCTGGAGCTGCCGCTGGCGCGCGTCAACGTGAAGGCGACGCGCGGCGAGGGGATGGGCTTCGTCGGCCGCGTCGAGGGCGCGGCGGCGCTCGCGATCGCGACGCTCGAGCGGCCGGAGGAGTAGGGCGCCGGTCGCGGGCGCGGCTCCACTTCGCGCCTCACCCGCGCGGAACCCGATCGGCTCGGTAGGGTTGGCGTCTCCGATGTCCGCCGCGATCACCATCCATGACACCAGAAGCGGCCAGCTGCTGCCGCTGCAGCCGCGCGATCCCGGGCGCGTCTCGATCTACGCCTGCGGGCCGACCGTCTACGGCCGCATCCACGTCGGCAACGCGCGGCCGTTCGTCGTCTTCTCGCTCTTCAAGCGCTTCCTCGAGCACGAGGGCTACGAGGTCACGTTCGTCGCCAACGTGACCGACGTCAACGACAAGATCTACGACGCCGCGCGCGCGGCCGGGATCCCGAGCGAGCAGCTCGCGACCGAGATGACCGCGCACTACGTCGCCGACACCGACGGCCTCGGCCTCGGACGACCCGACCACGAGCCGCTCGCGAGAGCGACGATCGCCGAGATCGTCGCGCTGATCGCGCTGCTGATCGAGCGCGGCCACGCCTACGCGGTCGACGGCGACGTCTACTTCGACGTGCGCTCCTACCCGCAGTACGGCGAGCTGTCGCACCGTGACGTCGACCAGATGGACCAGGGCGAGGGCGTCTCCGGCGCGGCTTTGAAGCGCGACCCGCTCGACTTCGCGCTGTGGAAGGCGTGGAAGGAGGGCGAGGACACCTCCTGGGACGCGCCGTGGGGCAGAGGCCGGCCGGGCTGGCACATCGAGTGCTCGGCGATGGCCGAGGCGCTGCTCGGCGTCGGATTCGACGTCCACGGCGGCGGCTCGGACCTCGTCTTCCCACATCACGAGAACGAGGCGGCGCAGACCTGCGCCGCGCACGGCGAGCCGCTCGCGCGGCTGTGGATGCACAACGGCATGGTGCGGCTCGACGGCGAGAAGATGGCGAAGTCGGTCGGCAACATCTTCCTGCTGCACGAGGCGCTCGCGACGCACGGCCGCGACGCGCTGATCGCCTACTTCGCCGGCGGCCACTACCGCCAGCCGATCTCCTACTCCGGCGAGCGGCTGGAGGAGGCGGAGCGCTCGGTGCAGCGGATCCGCGAGCTGGGCCGGCGGCTGGACCCGGCGGCGCCCTCACCGGCCGAGCTGACGCCGCTGCGCGACGGCTTCTTCGGCGCGCTCGCCGACGACTTCAACACGCCGAGAGCGTTCGCCGCGGTCTTCGACTGGGTGCGCGGCGCCAACCGCCTGCTCGAAGGCGGCACCGCGGTCGGCGGCGAGCAGCTGCGCGAGATGCTGCAGGTGCTGGCGCTCGACAACCTGCTGGATGCCGCCGACGGCGCCGCGGGGCCCGACGAGGCGGCACGCGAGCTGCTGGCGCGGCGCGAGGCGGCGCGCGCGGCGCGCGACTTCGCCGCCGCGGACGCGCTGCGCGACGAGCTGGCGGCGCTCGGCTGGACGGTGCGCGACGGCGCCGCCGGGCCCGAGCTGGTCCCGCGCTAGTGTCGTGAGGCGTTTCGGCGCCGCCCAGCGAACTTCTGACTCACGACTTGAGAGCTAATGGCTGACAAACGCAGACAGGGGCGCGACGCGCGCCGCGCCGACGGCGGTGCCGCCGGCAGCTCCGGTTCCGGTTCCGGTTACGGGTCCGGCAGAGGCGGCGGCTTCGGCAGACGCGCCCCGGGCAGAGGGGCCGGCGGCAGACGCGGCGGCCCGCGCGGCGCGTCCGCTGGACGCGGCGGCGCCGGCGGGTACGGCGACGGCGAGCGCGGTGGGCGCGCGGCCGGCGGCGGGCGCACGAGCGGTGCGTCCGGCGGGCGCGGCAGAGCGGGCGGTTTCGGCGGCGACGGCGAGCGCGGTGGGCGCGCGGCCGGCGGC
>DATIOB010000470.1:0-10306 GCA_035473605.1 Conexibacter sp. | reverse complement strand
GGCTGCAGCCGCAGCCGCCACGACGCGTCCGCGGCGCCGCGCAGCAGGCCGGCGCGCAGCGGCAGCCGCCGCGCGCCGAGCGCCTGCGCGAGCACCGCCGGGTCGAGCACGGGCTCGGCGGCGACGTTGAAGGCGCCGCGGGCGTCGTCGGCGAGCAGCGCGCGGCGGTAGGCGTCGCCGACGTCGAGCGAGTGGACCGCCTGGAAGCGCAGCCGCGGTGCGTCGGGCACGAGCGGGATCAGCTCGCGGCGCACCAGCGCCGGCGGCAGCAGCGGGCCGGCGAAGAGGCGGCGGATGCCGCTGGCGGCGTCGCGCTTGAAGATCAGCCCCGGTCGCAGTCGCGCGACGCGCACCTGCGGCTGGTCGCGCTCGAAGCGGTCGAGCAGCCGCTCGACCTCGGCCTTGTGGCGGGAGTAGAAGGAGGTCGGGATGCCGTCGGTCGGCCACGACTCGTCGACCAGGCGGTCCTTCGGGCCGGGCGAGTAGGCGCCGACCGAGGAGGCGTGGACGACCGTGCGCACGCCGGCCTCGGCGACCGCCTCCAGCAGGCGCCGGCTGCCGTCGACGTTGGTCGCGCGCGTGATCGCCTCGTCGCGCGAGGGCTGGATCAGCCAGGCGAGGTGGATCACCGCGTCGACGCCGCGCAGCGGCGCCAGCAGGTCGTCGCGGCTGACGTCGGCGACGTGGACGCGGACGCGCGGGTCGGGCAGCGCCGCCGGTCGCCGCGCGATCGCGACGATCTCCTCGATCGCCGGCTCGTCGGCGAGCGCGGCGAGCACGCTCGTGCCGACGTTCCCCGTCGCTCCGGTGATCGCGATCCGCATGCCAGCTCAGCTGCCCGTCGCGGGAGCGTCGAAACCGGGCCGGGGCGGCCGGGGCCCGAGGACGCGAGGTGAGCGGATCGCCGCGTGCTCAGCGGTCGTCGATCTGGTCGCTGAGAACGGGCTTGATGTCGAGGATCGGCGTGCCGTCGAGCGCTTCGAGGTGATGGACGCGGAGACGTCCCGGCTGGATCTCGGCGACCTCGACGCGGTGGAGGCCGATCGGGTTGGGGCGGTCGGGCGAGCGGGTGCTGAAGACGCCTTGGAGCGGCCGTGACGGGGCGTCGCGCGGGTGCACGGAGAGGACGTCGCGCCGGGCGCGGTCGAGCCAGGTCAGGACCAGCAGAGCGTCGCCCGCGGTGATGCCTTCGAGCCCGGCGTGGACGTCGGCGTGCAGTGCCAGCCAGGCCTCGGGCGCGCCTTCGTCGCTCTGTCGCGGCGCGGCGGCCCGGTCGGTCAGCGGCGACTCCACGCGCCCGATCGGGTTCAGCACGACCCTGCTGTCTGACGGCTTCATGTCACTCCTCTACCGCGGGCCGGAACCGTGTCGAGAACGGGCGATCGGCTCCGACTGATGGACACCGGCGGCCGACAGAGGCCGCCACTACGACAGGAGGATGCACGATGGCCAAGGTGATCGCCCAGATGTCGGTGTCTCTCGACGGCTTCTACACCGGACCGCGAGACCCGCAGGCGCCCGATGACATGAGCGGCTGGATGCGAGGTCCCGAAGCGCCCGGCTTCTTTCGGGTCACCCGCTGGGCCGTCGACGCGATGGCCTGGCGCGAGCGGCAGGGGCTCGCCGGCGGCGAGCGGTCGGTCGACTCGGCGATCGTCGAGGAGGGCTTCGCGGCGGCCGGCGCCTACGTCATGGGCCGGCGCATGATCGACGCCGGCGAGGCCCCGTGGGGTGAGACGCCGCCGTTCCACGCCCCGGTGCTCGTCGTCACCCACCGTCACCGTGACGTGCTCCAACGGCAGGGCGGCACCTCGTTCACCTTCGTCACCGACGGGCTCGAGCGGGCGATCGCGCTGGCGCGGGAGGCCGCCGGCGACAAGGACGTGGCGGTCGCAGGCGGCGGGGAGCTGGTGCGCCAGGCGCTGGCCGCCGGCCTGCTCGACCAGCTCGAGCTGCACATCGCCCCGGTGCTGCTGGGCGACGGCCAGCGCCTCTTCGACGCCAGCCTCGGCCTCGGCGCCGACGACGGCATCGAGCTGGTCCCGACCCGGGTCGTCGAGGCGCCCGCGGTCACCCACGTCCGCTATACCGTCAGCGGGCGGTCGAAGCTGGTGCTGGACGATCGCGGCGCCAGCGGCGACCTGGTCGGAGCGGCCCAGCCGGGCCGGTGAGAGAGGAGCGAGCTGTGAAGTACATGCTGCTGATCTACGGCAACGAGGAAGCGTTCGGCGCGGTGGGTGCGGAGACCTTCGCCGAGATCGTCCGCGAGACCGACGCGCTCAACCGGGAGCTGTTCGAGTCGGGTGAGCTGGTGGGCGCCTACGGCGTGGCCGACCAGGTGAACGCCAAGATGGTGCGGGCCGCCGACGGCAGGCCGGTGGTGACCGACGGCCCCTTCGCCGAGGCCAAGGAGTACCTCGGCAGCTTCACGATCGTCGACTGCGACAGCCTCGAACGGGCCCTGGAGATCGCGGCGCGCAACCCGTCGTCGCGCTACTGGGGCGTCGAGGTGCGGCCGCTGATGCACGAGGCCGACGTCGGACCGTGACCGACTGGCCGGCCGTGCGGCGACTGGTCCCCGAGCTGCTCGGGACGCTGGTGCGCCGCTACGGACAGTTCGACGCCTGCGAGGACGCCGTCCAGGAGGCGCTGGCGGCGGCCGCGGCCCAGTGGCCGGTGGAGGGGTGGCCGGACCATCCCCGCGCGTGGCTGGTGACGGTCGCGTCGCGTCGCCTCACCGACCAGCTGCGCAGCGACGCCGCTCGTCGCCGACGGGAGGAGGCTGACGCGATCCGAACGCCGCCTCCGCCCGCCGGTGACGCGGGCGATGCCGGTTCCTCCGCTGCCGCCGGCGCAGACGACACGCTGACGCTGCTGTTCCTCTGCTGCCACCCGGCGCTGACGCCGCCGTCTCAGATCGCGCTGACCCTGCGAGCCGTCGGCGGCCTGTCGACCGCCGAGATCGCCCGCGCCTTCCTCGTGCCCGAGGCGACCATGGCGCAGCGCATCAGCCGGGCGAAGCAGCGCATCAAGGCGGCCGGCGCCAGCTTCGAGCTGCCGCCGCCGGATCAGCAGGCGGAGCGCCTCGGCGTCGTCCTGCACGTCGTCTACCTCATCTTCAACGAGGGCTACACAGCCACCGCGGGGACGCGGCTGCTGCGAGCCGAGCTGACGGCCGAGGCGACCCGGCTGGCGCGCGAGCTCCAGCGGCTGGTCCCCGGCGACGGCGAGACGGCCGGGCTACTGAGCCTCCTGCTGCTGACCGACGCCCGCCGCCGAGCCCGCACGGCCCCGGACGGGTCGCTGGTGCCGCTGAGCGAGCAGGACCGGACGCTCTGGGACACCGACGCGATCGCCGAGGGCGTGGCCCTCGTGACCGACGCTCTGGCGAGCGGCCCGATCGGCCCCTACCAGCTCCAAGCCGCGATCGCCGCCGTCCACGACGAGGCGCCGACCGCCGACCTCACCGACTGGCCGCAGATCCTCGCGCTCTACACGGTGCTGGAGCGCGTGGCGCCGAACCCGACGGTGACGCTCAACCGGGCGGTCGCGCTGGCCGAGGTGCAGGGACCCGCGGCCGGGCTCGCCGTGCTGGACGCCCTCTCGGCCGACGAGCGCATCTCCGCCTCCCACCACCTCGTCTCCGTGCGCGCCCACCTGCTCGAGCGGGCGGGCGACCACGGCGCGGCGCGGGCCGGCTACCAGGAGGCGGCTCGGCGCACCACCAGCGAACCCGAGCGGCGCCATCTCCTGACCCGTGCCGCGCGGCTGGGGTGAGGGCTCAGCGAGGCCGCGGTGTTAACGAACCGTGACGACGTGGCTGAGTTGTTCGATCGTCCTTCACCGCGGATTCACTGCGCATTCACACGATCCCCTGGCGCGATGCAGTTATCTTCACCGGGCCAGCGGCCTTCCACCAGAAGTCCGGGCAACCAGACGATGGGGCGAACGCCGACAGGCGTGATGTCGTGCTGCACCGCCGAGTGAGCTGCGGTTCAGCGCGACGCGCAAGTTAAACACTCAGCATCATCAATCGTTAGGGGACGCATGATGAAGTTCGAATTGTCGCGGGCGCGCGCCGCGCGGATCCGCCGTGGCGCGGTCGTCGGCGCGGCTGCCGCCTGCACGGTCCTGGCCTTCGGGGTCGCGCCGGCCTCGGCGGTGACCACCAGACTGACCGACGTCAAGGTCAACGAGGTCGAGTCCAACGGCGACGCCGTCAACGGCGACTGGATCGAGCTGTACAACACCGGCGTTGTCGTCAACGACGAGGTCGACCTCTCGGGCGTGATCCTGTCCGACAGCGACAACACCCACCGGTTCGTCGTCCCGGCCGGGACGTTCCTGGGCGTCGGCGAGTGGGCCGCCTTCCGCGTCGACGACCCGACCGTGTCAGGCAACTTCGGCCTCGGCGCCGCCGACTCCGCACGGCTGTTCCCGGCCGGCACCGTCAACCTCGGATCGGTCACGCCGACCGACTCCTACGCGTGGACGGCGCACGCCGCGACCACCTACGGCCGTAACCCGGACGGCACGGGCAGCTTCGCGACCACCGCGGCGGGCACGTTCGCCGACGCCAACGACTTCGGCCTCCCGCCGGTCGGCAACATCGCCGGCGTCAGACTCAACGAGGTCGAGTCCAACGGCGACGCGGTCAACGGCGACTGGGTCGAGCTGTACAACACCACCGGCGCGGCGATCGACATCGACGGCGCGATCATCACCGACAGCGACCCGGCGCACCAGTTCGTGGTCCCGGCCGCGACGCCGAACCTCCCGGCGGGCGGCTACGTCGCCTTCCGCCTCGACGATCCGGCGGTCACGGGGAACTTCGGCCTCGGCTCCGCCGACGCCGTGAGACTCTACGCCCCCAACGACATCACGCTGAGAACGGTCGTCGACCAGTACTCGTGGAGCGCGCACGCGACCGTCACCTACGGGCGCAACGTCGCCGGCGCCGGCAGCTGGGCGCAGACCACGGTCAGCACGTTCGCCGCGGTCAACCAGTTCAGAGCCGTCTCGGCCCCCAACCTGACCGGGGTGGTCATCAACGAGGTCGAGAGCCACGGCGACGACAGAAACGGCGACTGGATCGAGCTGAAGAACACGACCGGGAGCAGCGTGACCCTGGACGACGCGATCCTGTCCGACGACAACAACAGCAACGTCTTCCGGATCCCCGCCGCCACCCCGGACCTCGCTCCCGGAGCGGTCGCGGCCTTCCGCGTCGACGACCCGGCCCTCGGGTCCGCGCAGTTCGGTCTCGGCGACGCCGACTCGGCTCGCCTCTTCAGAGCCGACGCGGTCGACCTGGCGACGGCCTCGACCGTCAACAGAGTGTCGTGGAGCACGCACCCGCTGCAGACCCTCGGCCTCGACGGCAGCGGCGTCTTCAGAGCCACCAACAAGAGCACCTTCGCGGCGGCGAACGACTTCACCTCCACGGTGACGCCGGACATCTCCTACGTGGTGCTCAACGAGGTCGTCTCCACCGGTGACCTCACCAACGGCGACTGGGTGGAGCTGCTCAACACCTCCGGCAGCACGATCGACATCAGCGGCGCGATCATCGCCGACAGCACGAACACCAACACGTACACGATCCCGGCCAGCACAACGCTGGCGGCCGGCAGAACGTTCGTGCTCAGAACCGCCACGGCCGGCTTCGGCTTCGACGGCAACGACGCGGCCCGCCTCTACCGCGCCGGCGCCACGGTCGGGACGTCGATCCCGCTCGACCACCACGAGTGGAGCCAGCACGCGACCGGGTCCTACGCCCGCCAGGCGAGCGGTCTCGGCGACTGGATCGTCGACGCGACCCCGTCGTTCAACGCCGCCAACTGAGGCGACGCCTCACCGTCTCACCTGCGGACGCCGCCGGGGCCGTTGCGCCCCGGCGGCTTTCGCCGTGAATTTCACCTTCCCCCATTCCAGGAGTCTCATGTCCCCTCGATCCTCGTCGCGGCAGGGGTGCCGCGCGGCGTTCGCCGGTGTCACCGTCGCGCTCGCGCTGACCGGCGGGCTGACGCTCGCGCCGGCTCAGCTGCCGCTCGCGCCGGTCGCGGCGCACGCCGCCGACACCGACGTCGTCAACATCCCCGACGCCAACCTGAAGGCACGGCTCAATTCGAGACTCGGCTCGGGTCGGCCGGCGACGCAGGACATCACCGTCGGCGAGGCGGCGAGCTTGACCGGCAGCTACTCCCTCACCGGGCCGTTCGCCGACCTCACCGGCCTCGAGGCGTTCACGAACGTGCAGGGGATCACGATCGCGGGGATCTCCTCCAGACAGGCGAGCACGTACACGAGCCTCGCGCCGTTGGCGGGGCTGACCAAGCTCACGGCGCTGCATCTGCAGAGCGGCAGAGCGCGCAACCTGAGACCGCTGGCGGGGCTGACGAACCTGACGGCCCTCACGGTGCAGCGTCAAGACGTGACCAATCCGGCGCCGCTGGCCGCGCTGACGAACCTCACGTCGCTGAACCTGAACAACAACGCGATCGGCGACGCCAGCCGGCTGCCGCAGCTGCCGCAGCTGACGGCGCTGGACCTGACGCGAAACCGGATCGCGAACCCCGCGTCGCTGGTCGGCAAGGTCGATCCCGCGAAGATCAGGACGCTTGGTCTCGCTGGGAACCGGATCGCGGACGCGTCGTCGCTGGCGGTCCTCGGCGACAGCAGACTCGTCGACTACACGAGCTCCGCCGAAGGACTGCTGCTGTCGAGCAACCGGATCACCGACTTCACGCCGTTCGACAGCTGGAGCAGAACGCCGTCCTGGGATCAGACGGGCTCCCAGCAGCTCTACGTGGGGGCGTACACACCCGGCGGGGTCGTCCTGCCGGCGCTGAGACAGAGCGCCGCGATCACCGATCCCCTGACGGTCGAGCCGGCTTCGGCTGGCAGCTACGACCCAGTGACCAGTCGGGTCACGCTGACCGACGAGAGCGCCACGAGCGTCGAGCTGGTGTCGATGATCCCGGAGGTCGCCGGACCGCAGCCGCGCTGGACGATCAACTTCTCCGACCCGCCGGTCGATCCCGTCGACGGCACGCCTCCGACCGTGACCGGGACCGCCGAGGTCTGGTCGACGCTCGAGGTGACCGATCCCGGCACGGTCGGCGCGGAGCCCGACGAGCCGGCGTGCTCGCCGGCGAGCCTGCGGTACCAGTGGCTGCGCGACGGCGTCGAGATCGCCGCCAACCCGCACGTCGTCGACCTGGACAGCCCCACCACGTATCCGGGTGCCAACCTGCCGACCGGGCCGGCCTACACGGTCTGGCCGCGCGACCTCGGGAGCAGACTGTCGGTGCGGGTGACGTGCGCGGAGACGGGCGGCCAAGGGACGTCGGCGGCGACGGCGATCGTCACCAACGGCGAGACGGAGAAGCCGGTGATCGGGACGCTCGACGGCGGCCAGATCCGCGTCGACGCGTCGTCGACCGTCTCCTCCCTCGTCGGCGGCCGATCGGGCGTGGCGCTCGATCCCGACGGCACGAGAGTGCCGTTCCACGTCGCCCAGCTGGACGCCGACGGACGGCTGATCGACCCGTCGCAGCTGAGACTGAGCGCGACCGTCGAGAACGCCCAGATCGACCCGAACCGCGATCCGGCGACGGTGCTCGGCGCCGAGGACGTCGAGTTCGGCGGCAGCGGATCGAACCGCTGGATCGTGCTGCGGCCCAAGAAGGAGACGTCTGAGCCCAGCGGCGTCGGCATCGCCCCGCCGCTGCGCGTCACCGTGACCGTCACCGGCCCGTCGGGCAAGAGCGAGCAGCTGTCGTTCCTCTACGAGGTCTCGCGCGCGACGACGCCGACCAGCCGCGTGCTGGTGGCGACGTCGGACGCCTCGACGGCGATCGCGGTCGGCGACGGCCACCTGCTGGTCGCCGACGACGAGCGCGCGCCGATCCGGCTCTACGACGGGCGCGTCTCCGGCCGCGAGCTGGCGACCTTCAGCCCCGGCCCGTCCGGCGGCGAGATCGACTTCGAGTCCGCGGCGCGCAAGGGCGACGCGATCTACTGGCTCGGCTCGCACGGCAACAGAAAGGACGGCGGCGGCCAGGCGAGCCGTCACCGCATCTACCGGACGAGGCTGACCGGCAGCGGCGCGAACGCGAGCCTCGAGTCGGTCGGCACGCCGTACGCGAGACTGCGCGCCGATCTGGCGGAGTGGGATCGCACCGAGCACGGCGGAGAGCTGGGGCTCTACACCCTCGGCGACGGCAAGATCCCGCCGGACCGTCTCAACGGCTTCAACATCGAGGGCGCCGAGTTCTCGCCCGATGGCAGCTCGCTCTACCTCGGCTTCCGCTCGCCGGTCGTGCCGCCGGAGTCCGGCGGCAGAGCGCTGATCGTGCCGCTGGAGAACGTCGAGGAGCTGACCGCCGGCAGCGCGACGGTCGCCCAGTTCGGCGATCCGATCCGGCTCGACCTCGACGGCCACAGCATCCGCGAGATCCGCAAGAACGCGGCCGGCGAGTACCTGATCCTCTCCGCCACGGCGGGGCCGCCCCCCGCGGCGACCGGACAGGCGCTGTGGGCGTGGGACGGCGACCCGCACGTCGCCCCGGTGCGGCTCGCGACCCAGGTCGCCGGCGACCTCGAACCGCACCACGCCGACAACGCCGGCGCCTGGGAGGGCATCGGCGAGCTCCCGGCGCGTCTGGCCCCGGGCCAGCAGGTCCGGCTGCTGATGGATCAGGGCTATGTCCAGCTCTACGGTCCCGGCAGCCAGGAGAACAAGGACGAGAGCAACGACTGGAAGCGCGCGTCGCGCACCGACCTGGTCGAGCTGAGCGGGGCGGTCGGCACGATCGCCTCAGCGAGCGCGACGGAGGTCACGTTCGGAACGCAGGCCGCGCAGACGACCGGCGCGTCGAGAGTCGTCACGGTGACCAACGGCGGATCGGGCAAGCTGCAGATCGGCAGAGTGGGCGCGGCTGACGCCGATGGCACATCGGCCGACGACTTCCTCGTCAGCCGCAACGAGTGCAGCGACGAGGTGCTGCTGCCGGGTGCGTCGTGCAAGGTCGGCGTCCGCTTCTCGCCGGCTCGGGAGAACGCGACGTCGAGCGCGACGCTGGTGGTGAAGACGAGCACGGCGAGCGGCAGGCTGTCGGTGTCGCTGGCGGGCACCAGCACCGCGCTTCCGACCGGCCCCGCCGGCCCCGCCGGCGAGGACGGCGTGGGCAGAGACGGCGCGAACGGCGCCGATGGTCCTCTCGGTCCCACGGGCCCGCTCGGACCGCTCGGCCCCGTCGGACCGCTCGGCCCCGTCGGTCCGAAGGGCGATGCCGGCGCGCCGGGCAGAGACGGCACGTTCTCGCTGAGCGCGGCCCGCTCCACCGCGACGAGCGTCCGCCGCGGCCGCACCGCGACCGTGTCGCTGCGCGTCAAAAACGGCACGGCCGCCGCGCTCGCCGGCTCGACGTTGACGGCGTTGGCGCCGAAAGCGCTCAAGGCCCGCGCCCGGGCGGTGAAGCTGGGACGCCTCCGCGCCGGCGAGTCGCGCACGATCCGTCTGCGCCTGGCGATCGGTCGCACCGCCCGCGTCGGCACGCACGTGGTCACGATCCGCATGCGCGTCGGCGGAGAGACGGTGACGCAGAGGGTTCAGCTGCGCGTCACGCGGTAGGCCGCGTCGACCGCCGTCGCACAGCAGTCGGCCAGGACGAGCACGGCCGGGCTCTCAGGGACGACTTCGCCCTGAGGGCCCGCGCGTGGTTCACGAAGCTGGAGGAGATGCGACTCGAGCGTGACAGCGCCAGGGTCCTCGCCGGCTCCGCCCAGCCGGATTGGGAGCGGCTGTTCGCGGACAGCTCGGACGGCATGGATCCGCCTGTGGACAGCTCGCCTGGCGAGCCGCAGCGTCCGCTCGCCGCCTACGCCGCCCTGACCGCGACGTTCGGTGCGAGCGTCGCCGCCGCGACGGTCGCCAACCGCCGTGCAGGGCGTCGGCTGCCCGACCGCATCGCTGCCCGCGACGTCGTGCTGCTCGGCGTCGCGACGCACAAGATCTCGCGCCTGCTCACGCGCGACAAGGTCACCGGCTTCGTGCGCGCGCCGTTCACGCGCTTCGAGGAGCCGGCAGGACACGGGGAGGTCAGCGAGAGCCCGCGCGGCAGTGGTCTGCAGCGCGCGATCGGTGAGCTGCTGGTCTGCCCGTACTGCGTCGCGCAGTGGATCGCCGCCGGCCTCGTCGTCAGTCTTGTCGCCGCCCCGCGGCAGACGCGTGTCGTCGCGACGGTGTACGCCGCCGAGACGATCTCCGACTTCCTTCAGGCCGGCTACCGCGCCGCGCTCG
>DATIOB010000469.1:0-4212 GCA_035473605.1 Conexibacter sp. | reverse complement strand
TCGTCGAAGCGCGCGGCGACCATCGCGCCGTGGAGGTTGACGAGCACGCCGTCGACCGCGGGCGCCTGCGCGAGCGCGGCGTCGAGCCGCGCCAGCAGCTCGCCGGCGGTGGCCGCGTCGGGCGGTCCGCTCGGCCACGCGCCGGCCGACAGCAGCGCGACCGGCGCGGCGCCGTCGAGCGCGTCGATCCCGTCGAGGAAGCCGCCGATCACCGAGCCGGTGCCGCGGTGGCGCGCCAGCACGGCGTCGCCCGCGTCGAGCTCGAACGCCGCGAAGTCGGCGAGCGCGGTCGGCCGCGGCGAGTACGTGTTCGTCTCCTGCCACATGCCGACGACGGCGATTCGCAGCGGCCCGCTCATCGCCGGATCAGAGGATCCCGTAGCGCTCGAAGGCGACCGAGGCGGGCATCCCGTTGGCCAGCTCGCGCCGCACGACGTCCTCGCCGGCGACCTTCTCCAGCGCCAGCTCGACGACCTGCTGCTCGAGCGCGCGCGGCACGACGACGATCCCGTCGCTGTCGGCGACGACGAGGTCGCCCGACTCGATCCGCACGCCGCCGCACTCGATCGGGCCGTCGGTCTCGACGACCTCGTCGCGGCCGAGCGAGTCGGCCGGGCAGCCGCCGCGCGCCAGCGTCGGGAAGGCGAGCCGCTCCAGCTCGCGCAGGTCGCGCGTGTCGCCGTCGATGATCGCGCCGCGCCCGCCGGCCGCCTTGACGGCGGTCGCGAGCAGGCCGCCGAAGATGCCGGAGCTGTCGCGGCCGCCGGCGTCGATCATCAGCACGTCGCCGGTCTGCAGCGTGTCGATCAGGCCGAGCAGCTCGGCGTACGGCCGCTCCGGCCGCTCGCTGACGGCGTCGGCGCGCGCCGTCCGCACGCGCCCGACGAGCGTCCAGTCGCCGCTCGTCGCGGGCCGCAGACCGGCGCGCACGACCTGGTCTGGATGACCGAGCGTGTCGAGGATGTCGGAGACGACCGCCGAGTAGAGCCTGCCGGCAAGCGCGTCAAAGCGCTCGGTTTCATTCAGTGAAATTGACATCTCGAAAAACCTAACACGGCGTCGCGGCGCGCACAAGCGACGCGCGGGCGCGCGCCGACGCCGCACATGCCGCGGCGGGGTCGGCCGCCCGCACATGCGGGCGGCATGGGAGCGGGCCGCGGACGGCCCGCCGGCTGATCTGCGCTACGCCTGCGGGTCGGCCGCGGCGGAGGCGGCGGGCGGGCCGCCGATGCGGCGGCCGAGGAAGGAGACGTCGTCGACCAGCTCGGCCGCGACGCGGCGCGCCTCCTCGCGCGAGAGCCGCACCGCGGGCGCGCTGACGCTGATCCCGGCGGGCATGCGCGCGCCGGGCAGCGCGACCGCGACGCAGCGCGCGCCCTCCTCGTTCTCCTCGTCGTCGATCGCGTACCCGTCGGCGCGCACCTCCTCCAGCCGCGCCAGCAGCTCCTCGATCGACGTGATCGTGCGCGGCGTCAGCGCCGGCATGCCGGCGCTCGAGACGATCCGCCGCACCTCGCGCTCCGGCAGGTTCGCCGCGATCGCGCGCCCGACAGCGGTCGAGTGGACGAAGTCGCGCTCGCCGCGGCGCGCGGCCAGCCGCATCGCCTTCGGGCTCTCGACGATCTCCAGGTATCTGACGCGGTCGTCGTCGAGCACGGCGAAGTTGACCGTCTCGCCGAAGCGGTCGCGCAACCGCTCGAGCAGCGGACGCGCCCGCGCGATCAGCAGGTCGAAGTGACGGCGGTGCGACGGCAGCGCGACACCGAGCACGAAGTCGCCCGTGAGCGGATCTCTCTCGACGTACCCGCGCGCCTCGAGCGTCGCGACGTACCGGAAGACCGAGCTCTTGGGCAGCCCGGTCACCTCGGCGAGCCGCACCAGCGAGGCCCCGCTCTCCGACTGCTGGAGCGTGTCGAGGATGTCGGCGACGCGCTCGACGGCCCGCACCGAGTAGCGCGAGCTGCCGCCCTCGTCGCCCGCCGCGCCCTCCGGCAGGCCCTCGTCCGCAGATCCACGTTTCACCATATGAGACGCCGATGTTACCTGCCTGCTCCGACCGCGGGCGCAACCGCCCGCGGTCGGACGCCGTCAGGATCGCTACCCGATGCACGCCGAGTAGTCGGTGTCGAGGTAGGGGCCCTGGATCGTGCCGGAGGCGTAGCCGGCCGTCACCGCGGCGCCGACGGCCGCTCTCGCGCAGCTCGACGTGTCGTCGACGAGCGCGTCCGGCAGCGAGTTGCCGGTCACCGTCGCCGCGTGCATGCCGGCGACGACGATCCCCGTTCTGGCGTAGAGGCCGAAGCTGCCGCGCGTGTTGTCGCGCACGGCCATCCCTCTGCCGCTGTAGTTGTAGCTGCCGGTCCAGGCGCGCGTCCCGACCGTGATGCCGATCGCGTGCGTGCTGCGCAGCGTGTTCCAGAAGAGGTTGCCGTCGAGCGTCGAGCCGGTGAAGTCGCGCGAGGAGACGCCTGGGCCGTCGCCGGTTCTCGGGTAGGCGTTCCAGGCGTCGACGCCGAGCGCCGCGAAGGAGCTCTGCGAGGGGTTGGCGATGACGTTGTCGTCGAGCCGGGATCTCTGCGTGTAGCCGTCCTGGCCGAAGACGATCAGCGGGACGTCGGTCGCGTCGACGATCGTGTTGCCGGTCACCTCGGCGTCCTCGCAGCCGACGGAGACCCCGTCGGTCCAGTTGCCGCTGTCGTGGTCGCTGGCGTAGCCCTCGATGAAGTTGCGCGAGTACTCGTTGTCGACGCAGGCGGTGACGCCGGAGTCGCCGCCGCCGCCGGCCGAGATCGCGGTCGCGCCGGCCGCGTTGCCGAGCCGGTTGTCGCTGACGGTCGTGCCGGTGCCGCCGAGGACGCGGACGTTGAAGGCTGCCGAGGCGTAGCGTCTGACGCCGCCCGGGTCGGGCGTGCCCATCTGGCCGTCGACCCAGACGTGGTCGAGTCTGGCGCCCGGCTGCAGCGTGACGACGGCGGCCGCGAAGGTCGGCCAGCTGTCGGCGCGCACCAGCCGCGCCATGTTCGCGTACTGGCTGGTGCCCGGCGAGCCGGTCGTGCGCAGCGTGACGCCGGCGGGGATCGTCAGCGTCGAGCTCATCCGCACGACGGCGCGCTGCGCCAGCGTCACGACGCCGCCTCTCGGCGTCGCGTTCAGCGTCGCCTGCAGCGCCGCCTGCGTGCCGGTGAAGCCGCTGCCGAGCGTCGGCACGTCCGGCGCCGGCGTGATCCCGAAGTCGTAGTCGGGCGAGCTCGTCGAGCAGATCGCGCTCGCCAGCGACGCGAACTCGGGGCTGGCGAACATCGAGTCGAGCATCGCCGACCAGGTGACCGCTCTGCTGTCGAGCAGTCTGACGGCGTTGGCGAGGTCGACCGCGACCGGGTCGCGGTTGAGGATCGTGCGGTAGGCCGCGAGCATCCGCGAGGTGTTGTCGTAGGGGAGCGCGAGGAACTCGCTCGACGTCAGCGCCGTCTTGCCGTAGGTCGTCAGACCTGCGACGTCGCAGGTGCCGAGCGTGAACTGTCTGACCGAGGCCGCCCAGCCGCTGGCGTCGGGCGCCCGGCCCAGACCCTCGGAGTAGACCTTGGCGATGTACTGGTTGGGCACCGTCCCTGCGCTCGCCGGTGCGGCCGTGACCGCTCCGGCAGCCGCAAGCGCCGCGACGAAGGCGATCGACGCCGACACCGCGCTGCGGATCCGCTGCATCTCTGCTCCTTGATGGGGAACCCGACAGCGTTTCTCTCAATGAAACGCTGTTCTCATTTTGTTACGCTAGCCGTGTGCTGATGCAGGCGTCAAGGGAAGGAGCGGGCCGACGATGATGATCAGACATCCGCAGCGGCTCGCGGCCGAGGTCGCGATCGCCGCGACTGCCGAGGTCGGCGAGGGACCGCTGTGGCACGCCGCGAGCGGGCGGCTGCTGTGGGTCGACATCACGCGCGGCACGCTGCACCGCTCCGATCCCGGCAGCGGCGCCGACGCCGAGACGGCGACCGGGACGCTGCTCGGCGCCGTCGCTCCGCGCGACGACGGCGACGGGCTCGCCGCCGCCGTCGCCGACGGCTTCGCGCTGCTCTCCGACGCTGGCGAGGTGACGGTCGTGGATCCTGTCAGCGGGGGTGCCGACGAGCGCATGAACGACGCGAAGTGCGACCCCGCGGGCCGGCTGTGGGGCGGCAGCACGGCGATGACGCCGACGGCCGGGGGCGGGGCGCT
>DATIOB010000468.1:0-8841 GCA_035473605.1 Conexibacter sp. | reverse complement strand
ACGAGTTCGCGCAGCGCTTCGCGACGCTCGCGCGCACGATCAAGATCGGCGACGCGCTCGACCCCGCGACGCAGTTCGGCCCGCTCGTGACCGCGCAGCAGCGCGACCGCGTCGCGGCCGCGATCGCGCGCGCCCGCGGTGAGGGCGCGGACGTCGTCGTCGGCGGGAGCGCGCCTGAGCTGCCGGCGCCGCTGGACAACGGCTTCTTCCTCTCGCCGACGCTGCTGGCCGACCCGGCCGGCGGCACGAGCGCCTCGCAGGAGGAGTTCTTCGGCCCCGTCACGGTGCTGGAGAAGTTCACCGACGACGCCGAGGCGCTCCAGCGCGCGAACGCCACCCGCTACGGGCTGGCGGCCGGCGTCTGGACGCGCGACCTCGCCCGCGCCCACCGCATGGCGCGCGAGCTGGAGGCCGGGATCGTCTGGGTCAACAAGTGGTTCGACCTGCCCGTCGGCGTCCCGATGGGCGGGGTGAAGGACAGCGGCTTCGGGCGCGAGCTGAGCGCCGAGACGCTGCACGAGTACAGCGCGCCGAAGGTCGTCAACGTCGACCTGAGCGTCGCGCGACCGACGTTGTGGGGAGAAGGATGAGCACGATCACGAGCACCGGCCCGCTGAGCGACGCGCGCACCGCCGCGCTCGACGCGGCCGCCGACACGCTGCTGCCGGCGATCGAGACGCGCGAGCCCGGCCCGGCCGGCGACCTGCTGCGGCGCGGCGCGCGCGAGCGCGGCATCCCCGCCCACCTCGCCGCCGCGATCCCGGCGCTGCCGGCCGCGCCGCGCGCCGCGCTGCTGGCGCTGCTCGACGAGCTGGCGGCGGAGGGCTTCGCGCAGCGCTCGCTGGAGGAGCGCACGGCGCGCCTGCTGGAGCTGGGCGACCGCCTCCCCGACGGCCGCTTCGCCGTCAAGCAGCTGAAGACGATGACGTTCGGGCTGCTGTTCGGCCTGCTCGGCGAGGACGGCCGCAACGAGGTCTGGGACGCGATCGGCTTCGCCGGCCCGATCAGCGCGCCGCCGACGCCGGAGGAGGCGCCGAAGACGCTGCCGATCACCTCCGTGACCGGCGGCGAGGCGACCCTCGCCGCCGACGTCGTGATCGTCGGCTCCGGCGCCGGCGGCTCCGTGATCGCCGCGCGCCTGGCGCAGGCCGGCAGATCGGTGCTCGTCTTGGAGCGCGGCTCGTACCGCAACGAAGCCGACTTCAAGCAGCTCGAGTCGGCCGCGGGGGAGATGTACCTCGGCGGCGGGATGGTCTGGTCCGAGCACGGCGAGCTGGGCCTCTTGGCCGGCTCGACGCTCGGCGGCGGCACGGTCATCAACTCGATGGTCTGCCTCAGAACGCCCGAGGAGATCCGCGCCGACTGGGCCGCCTTCGGCCTCGACGGGCTCGACGGCGACGACTACGACCGCTGGCAGCAGTCCGTCTGGGACGCGCTCGAGGTCAACACCGAGGCGACGCAGCACAACGCCAGCTCGCAGCGGATGATCGCCGGCCTCTCCGAGCTGGGCCACGGCCACGAGCCGCTGCCGCGCAACGTCACGCTCGACGACGACCCGAGGTTCTGCGGCTACTGCAACAGCGGCTGCCAGCAGGGCTGCAAGCGCTCGACGCAGAAGAACTACCTGCAGGACGCGGCCGACGCCGGCGCCCGCTTCGTCGTCGGCTGCCACGTCGAGCGCGTGCTCGTCGAGGACGGCCGCGCGACCGGCGTGGAGGCGATCGTGCGCGGCGAGGGCGGCGACGACGCACCGACGCGCCTGACGGTCACCGCGCCGACGGTCGTGATCGCCGCCGGCGGGATCGAGTCGCCGGCCGTGCTGCTGCGCTCCGGCATCGGCGGTCCCGCCGCCGGCCGGCACCTGCGCGTGCACCCGGCGTGGATGGTCGGCGGCGTCTACGAGGAGCCGGTCAGAGGCTGGGAGGGCCAGATCCAGTCGGCCGTCTCGTTCGACTTCACGCACGTCGAGGAGGGCGTCGGCTTCCTCTGCGAGACGCTCGGCCTCAGCCCCGGCTTCTGGGCCGGCCAGTCGCCGTTCGAGAACGGCGCCGCCGCGCGCGAGCAGGCGCTCAAGCTCGGCCACGTCGCCGCCTGGCACGGCGTCTCGCACGACCACGGCAGCGGCCGCGTCGTGCTCGACGACGACGGCGAGGCGCTCGTGCAGTGGTCGCTGGAGGACGAGGTCGACCACGCCGTCGCCGTGCGCGCGCAGATCGAGCTGGCGCGGATCCATCGCGCCGCTGGCGCCAGGGAGGTCTTCACCTTCGCCTGGAAGCCGCTGCGCTGGCGCGAGGGCGAGAGCTTCGAGGACTACGAGGAGCGCGTGCGCGCGACCCCGCCGGACCAGTTCACCGCCTACTCGGCCCACCAGATGGGCTCCTGCCGGCTCGGCGCCGACCCGGCCGAGGCGGTCGCCGACGGCGACGGCCAGCTGCACGACGTGCGCGGCGTCTGGATCGGCGACGCCGCCGCGCTGCCGACCGCGCCCGGCGTCAACCCGATGATCACGATCATGGCGCTCGCCGAGCGCACCGCGGCGAGAATGCTGGAGGCCGGCGCATGACCGCCGTCCACGCGCCCTACGCGCCCACCGCGCCGTACGGCCTCTTCATCGGCGGCGAGGAGCTGCCCGGCGACGGCGACTTCGCCGCGCTCAACCCGTCCACAGGCGAGCAGTGGGCGACGGTCGCGGAGGCGTCGGCCGCACAGGCCGACGCCGCCGTCCGTGCCGCTCGCGCCGCCTTCCCGGCCTGGCGCCGCTCGACGCTGGAGGAGCGCCAGCGGGTGCTGCTGGCGCTCGCCGACGCGATCGAGGCGGCAGACGACTGGGCGCCGCTGCTGGCGACCGAGAACGGCCGCCCGATCCGCGAGGCGCTCGCCGCCGACGTGCCCTTCTCGGCCGCGGTGCTGCGCTACTACGCCGGCCTCGTGCGCGGCCTGCACGGCGAGACGGTCCCGACCGGCGACCCGCTCAGCCGCGTCTTCACCGTGCGCGAGCCGCTCGGCGTGATCGCCGCGCTGATCCCGTGGAACTCGCCGCTGATCTCGGCGGCGCTGAAGCTGGGGCCGGCGCTGGCGACCGGCAACACGGTCGTGCTGAAGCCGTCGGAGTTCGCCGCGCCGAGCGTCGTCGAGCTGGCGCGCCGCACCGCCGAGCTGCTGCCGCCCGGCGTCCTCAACGTGCTGACCGGCAGCGGGCCGGGCGCCGGCGCGGCGCTGGTCGCGCACCCCGGGATCGCGAAGATCTCCTTCACCGGCGGCGTGCCGACGGCGCGCCACATCGTGCGCGCGACGGCCGAGACGCTGACGCCGACGATCCTCGAGCTGGGCGGCAAGAGCGCCTTCGTGATCTGCCCCGACGCCGACCTCGACGCCGCCGTCCACGACGCGCTCTCGGGGATCCTGAGCCAGAACGGCGAGGTCTGCTTCGCCGCCTCGCGTCTGTTCGTGCACGAGACGATCCGCGACGAGTTCCTCGAGCGGATGCGCGCGGCGATCGCCGGCGTGCGGATCGGCGACGCGCTCGACCCGGCGACGCAGGTCGGCCCGCTCGTCTCCGCGCCCCACCGCGAGCGCGTGCTCGGCTACGTCGAGCAGGCGCGGGCGGAGGGCGGGCGCGTGCTCGCCGGCGGTCAGCGGCGCGAGCTGGACGGCGCGCTGGCCGGCGGCTACTACGTCGAGCCGGCGCTCGTCGACGACCCCGACGGGGCGACGACGGCGGCGCGCGAGGAGATCTTCGGACCGGTCGTGGTCGCGCAGACGTGGCGCGAGGAGCGCGACGTGATCGCGCGCGCCAACGACAGCGAGTTCGGGCTCGCGGCCGGCGTGTGGACGAGCGACCTCGGTCGCGCCCACCGCATGGCCGACGAGCTGGAAGCGGGGACGGTCTGGGTCAACACCTGGTTCCAGGTCGGTCCGGGGCAGCCGTTGGGGGGCGTCAAGCACAGCGGGCACGGCCGGGAGCTGTGCGCCGAGACGCTGTTGGAGTACAGCGCGCCGAAGGCCGTGAGCATGCGGCTCGGCGGCGCGCGGCCGGACCTGTGGGGGTCGCAGTAGCAACGCAGGTGCAGGTGCAGGTCGCGGAGGAGAAGCTGCGCGCCCGGCGCGCGGTTCCGTCTATCAGGAAAGAGGAAGCATCCAGATGATTCGCCTCACGGCAGCAGGCGCCGCGCTGATCGCGGCAGTCGCGCTCGCGGCATGCGGCAGCGACGACAGCAGCAGCACGACGAGCGGCTCGACCAGCGGCGGCTCGGGCGGCGGCGGGGGTGACACGACCGTCGCGTACATCTCGCCGGTCGGCGCCCAGATCGGCCAGCAGCAGGTCAACTTCGGCCTCGAGGGCGCGGCCAGAATCGAGGGCTGGAACGTCAGAGTGCTCGACGCCAACCTCTCGCCCGACCGTCAGGTCTCGCACGTCGACACGCTGATCAACGAGAGAGTCGGCGCCTTCGCGAGCTGGACGCTCGACCCGGGCGCGACGGCCGGCGCCTACACGCGCGCGCAGGAGGCAGGCATCCCCGTGATCGGCGTCAACTCCGAGGGCGAGGGCGTCACCTCCACCGTCTGGTGGGAGGTCAACACCTGCGAGCCCGACGGACCCTGGGCGAGAACGGCCCAGTTCATCGCCGACGCCCGTCCCGGCGGCAAGGTGATCGTGATGGGCGGCCCGCCGGCGCCGTCGATCACGGCCAACGTCAGATGCTTCCGCGACGCCGCCGAGAGAGCGGGCCTGGAGATCCTCGACCAGGCCGACAACGTCAGAGACGCCGCCGCCCCGGCCGCGCAGCTGGCGGAGGACCTGCTGACCAAGCACGGCGACGTCGACGCCTTCTGGGACTACAACGACCAGACCGCGCTCGGCGTCTCCTCGGCGATCCTCAACGCCGGCAAGAGAGTGTCCGACGGCAGATCCGAGGGCATCATGGTGTTCGGCTCTAACGGCGACCCGGACGCGATCCAGGCCGTCAGAGAGGGTCGTCTGACCGGCTCGTGGGACACCGACTCGGTCGCGTCGGGCTGGGCCGTGGCGCAGGCGATGAGAAGCGCGATGGCCGACCCCGAGGCGAGACAGGAGAACCTGATCGTCAGATCGATACTGTGGACGCCTGAGAACGTCGGCGACTACGTCGACCCCGAGCAGCGCGACTACTCGTTCGACAACATCCCGCTCGTCGAGGGCGGCAGCTGATCGTGACGCAGCCCCAGGCATCGGAGCGGACGGTGGACGGTCTCCGTCCCTCGCCGCTCCGTGGGCTGCCGGCCGTCGAGCAGACGCTCCCGCGTCTGCTCGACCGTCAGGCGGCGAGGTACGGCGACAAGCCGCTGCTGCGCTTCGGCGAGCTGGAGCGGTCGTTCGCGGAGGTGCGCGACGCCGCGGCGGTCGCGGCCGGCACGCTCGCGGCGGCCGGCGTCGGCCGCGGCGAGCGCGTCGCGCTGATGTGCGAGAACCGCATCGAGCTGCTCGACTACGTGCTCGGCTGCGCCTGGCTCGGCGCCGTCGCGGTGCCGCTCAACACCGCCCTGCGGGGCGTGCAGCTGGAGCACCAGCTGGTCAACTCCGGCGCGCGCGTGCTGGCTGTCGATTCTGTTCTGGTCGAGGTGCTCGCGGTCATCGACTGCCCGTCTTCGCTCGACGCGGTCTGGGCGCTCGACGGGGTGCCGGCTTCGGCCTCCGCGCTGCCCGACGGCTACCGCGTGCTCGGCCCGCCGGCGCCGGCCGCCGCGGTCGGCGCCGCCGACTCCGGTCCCGGCGAGACGGCCGCGATCCTCTACACCTCCGGCACGACCGGCCCCGCGAAGGGCGTCCAGTGCCCGCAGGCCCAGTTCTACTGGTGGGGCGTGCTGATGGGCGAGCAGCTGGAGCTGAGCGAGGACGACGTCCTCTACACCAACCTGCCGCTGTTCCACACCAATGCGCTGAACGCCTTCGTGCAGGCGCTCGTCGCCGGCGCGACCTATCACCTCGGGCCGCGCTTCTCGGCGTCGCGCTTCTGGGAGCGGGTCGCCGACGCGGGCGCGACGATCACCTACCTGCTCGGCGCGATGGTCAACATCCTCGCCTCGCGCCCGTCGGGTCCGGAGGATCGCGCCCACGGCGTGCGGGTGGCGCTTGCGCCCGGCACCCCGGCCGGGCTCTTCGACCCCTTCCGCGAGCGCTTCGGCGTGCAGCTGCTGGAGGCGTACGGCTCGACCGAGACGAACGCGCCGATCGGCGTCGCGCCCGGCGAGCAGCGCGCCGGCTGGATGGGCCGCGTGCGCACGGGCTTCCACGCCCGCGTCGTCGACGAGCACGACGAGGAGGTCCCCGACGGCGTCGCCGGCGAGCTGGTGCTGCGCCACGACCCGCCGTTCGCCTTCGCGACCGGCTACTTCGGGATGGACGAGAAGACGGTCGAGGCGTGGCGCAACCTCTGGTTCCACACCGGCGACCGCGTGCTGCGCGACGAGGACGGCTGGTTCCGCTTCATGGACCGGCTGAAGGACGCGATCCGCCGCCGCGGCGAGAACATCTCCGCGTTCGAGGTCGAGCAGGTGCTGCTGCAGCACGAGAGCGTGAGCGCGGTGGCGGTCTTCCCGGTCGCCTCCGAGCTGGCCGAGGACGAGGTCGCATGCGCGATCGTCCTGGAGGAGGGCGCCGCCGGCGACCCGGTCGCGCTGATCCGCCATTGCGAGCCGCGCCTGGCCTACTTCGCGATCCCGCGCTACCTGCGCTTCGTCAGCGAGCTGCCGTTGACGACCAACGGCAAGGTCCGCAAGGCCGTGCTGCGCGAGAGCGGCGTGGAGGAGGGCGACTGGGACCGGGAGGCGGCCGGCGTGAGACTGAAGCGGCTGGGGAAGGCGTGAGCGCGCCCGACCCCGCCGCGTCTGCCGCGGCGCCCGTCGGCTGGCAGCGCATGCGCGACGGCGTGCGCCTGCGCGTCAGCGAGCGCAGCGGCGCGGGCACGCAACCGCCCGTCGTGCTCGTGCACGGCTGGAAGGGCTCGCACCGGCTGTGGGATCGCACGGTGGTGGAGCTGGAGGCGCGCGGCGTGCGCACGATCGCGTTCGACCTGCGCGGCATGGGCGAGTCCGACAAGCCCGACGGCGCCTACGACTTCGACACCTTCGCCGACGACCTCGGCGAGCTGCTGGCGACACGCCACCTCGACGGCGCGACCGTCGTCGGCTGGTCGATGGGCTGCACGGTCGTGCTGCGGCACATGCAGCGCGCGGCTGGTGGCGACGGCGCGGCGGCTGGAGGCGACGCCCGCGCGGGCCGCGCCGGCCGCGTCGTGCTGCTCAACGGCCCGCTGCGGCTGACGCGGGCGCCCGACTTCCCGCACGCGATGAGCGCCGAGCAGCTCGACGGCTACCTCGTCGAGATGACCGCCGGCTGGCCGGCCTCCGAGCGCGCCTTCCAGGCCGAGTCGGTGCTGCCGGGGAGCGATCCGGCCGTGATCGACTGGCTCTACGGGATCGCGTTGCAGACGCCGCTGCCCGTGGCCCTCTCGGCCGTGCGCGAGCAGGCGAAGCTCGACATGCGCGACGCCGTCCGCGACCTGCGCGTCCCGGTGCTCGCCGCCTACGCGACCGGCGATCCCTACTACCCGACGACGCTCGGCGACTGGATCGCCGAGGCGGCGCCCGACGGCCGCGCGGTCGTCTTCGAGCACAGCGCCCACGGCACGCCGTTCGAGGAGGCGCCGGCCTTCGCCGACGCGATCGTGGAGTTCGGGCGGGAATGAGCAACCCCGCCCGCTCGCCTGGCGACGCCGCCTCCTCGCGCGAGCCGTCCACGGCGCTGCCCTCCGCCACCGCCTGGCTCGCCGCCCTCTCCGCGCGCGAGGTCTCGGCGCGCGAGCTGACGGAGGCGACGCTGGCGCGGATCGACGCCGCTGACGCGCGCGTCCACGCGGTCGTCTCGCGCGACGACGCGGCGGCGCTCGCGGCCGCCGACGCGGCCGACGCCGAGCGCGCGCGGCTGCTGCGCGAGCGCGAGCCGCTGCCGCCGCTGCTGGGGCTGCCGCTGACGATCAAGGACGCGCTCGACGTCGCCGGCCTGCCGACGCGCGCCGGCACGCTCGCGCGCGCCCACGCCGCCGCCGCGACCCGCGACGCGACGACCGTCGCGCGGCTGCGCGCGGCCGGCGCGATCCCGCTGCTGAAGACGAACGTGCCGGAGCTGTGCAGCTCGTTCGAGACCGACAACGTCGTCCACGGCCTCACGCGCAACCCGCTCGACCTCGACCGCACCCCCGGCGGGTCGAGCGGCGGCGAGGGCGCGCTGCTCGGCGCCGACGCCGCGATCGCCGGCCTCGGGACCGACGGCGGCGGCTCGATCCGCGTGCCGTCGCACTACTGCGGCACCGTCGGCCTGCGCCCGACGACCGGCCGCACCGCCGAGACCGGCCTCTGGCCGCCGACGCGCGCCGCCGGCACGCTCGACTTCACCTGCGTCGGCCCGATGGCGCGCCACGTCGAGGACCTCGGCCTGCTGCTCGCGGTGATCGCCGGCGCCGACGGGATCGATCCGTACGCGGTCGACGTGCCGCTGCGCGACTGGCGCGCGGTCGATCCGACAACGCTGCGCGTCGCCTTCTACGACGACCACCCCGCGGTCCCCGCGACGACGCCCGGCACGCGCGCCGCCGTGCGCGCGGCGGTCGAGGCGTTCGCCCGCGCCGGCTGCGAGGTCGAGCAGATCGCGCCGCCGGTCGCGCCCGGCGGCCGCAGCGCGACCGAGCTGTTCTTCGCCGCCGCGGGCGCCGACGGCGGCGCCGGCATGCGCGAGGCCGTCGCCGGAGCGGAGCGCCACCACTGGCAGTTCCAGGCGCTGCTCGACGCGGCGGCCGGCCCATCCGG
>DATIOB010000467.1:0-8023 GCA_035473605.1 Conexibacter sp. | reverse complement strand
GGCGCCGCGGCCCCCGCGCCCGGCGTCTACGGCGTCGCGGTCGACGCGGCTGGCGGCGAGCTCGCGGCGGGCGACCCCGCCGGCGACGCGGCGACGACCGCCGACGCCCTCCTCGCCGTCCCCTACCCGGCCGAGTTCCGCCCGCAGCCGGCCGACGCCGGCCGCCTCGGGACGCTCACCGCGGCCACCGGCGGGCGGCTGCTCGATCCCGCTGACCCGGCCGCCGCGCTGGAGCCCGATCCAGGCGACACCCTCTGGCGGATCCCGGTCGGCGTGGCACTGGTCCTGCTGCTCGCCGCCGTCGCCGCGACGCGCCTCGCACGCCGCCCCTGACGCGATGACCGGTCGATTGTGGTTGCTCAGCAACCACAATCGACCGGAGTTCCCGCCTCAGCCCGGCTTGCGCGCGACGAAGACCGCGAAGCAGTGGTCGCGGAAGGGGGCGTCGGCGTCGGGGAAGCCGGCGGACTCCAGCCATGCCAGCTGCTCGTCGACCGGCGCCCAGATGTCGTGCGCCATCCGCTCCTCCGACGCCGCCCACTCCTCGGCCGTCGTGCCGAGCGCGGCGCTCGTCGCTCCGTGCCAGGCGCGGTAGCCGGCCTGGATCGCGGGGGTGCGTCCGAGCACCTGCTCGGCGTTGACGAACAGGCCGCCGGGCCGCAGCGCCGCGTGCACGCGCGCGAACAGGTCGCGCTTGCCGGCGTCGTCGAGATGATGGATCGCCAGCGCCGAGACGATCGCGTCCCAACCGTCCGCACCCGCGGCAGCAGGCAGCGGATCGCGCAGGTCCCCCACGACGAACGCGGCGTCCGCCACGCCCGCCAGCCGCTCGCGCGCCTGGTCGAGCATCGCCGGCGCCCCGTCGACCAGCGTCAGCGCGACCTCCGGATGAGCGGCGGCGACCATGCCGGAGAGCAGCCCGGTGCCCGCGCCGAGGTCGAGCACGCGGCCCGCGCGACCGTCGAGCGACGGGCCGACCGCGCTGACGGCGGTTCCGTAGAAGGCGTCGAACGGCGGGATCAGCCGCCGCCGCAGATCGTCGGCGTAGCTGCCGGCGTGAGCTTGGAAGACTGCGCGGGCATTGTCTGTCATAGCTGACAACTGTACACGATCACAAACAGCACGAACAGGAGGTATCGTCTCCGCTCATGCCACCCGCCTCTCCCACCACCTCCACGCCCGATCTCGCCTCGACGAGACGGCTGCTGAACATCGTGCTCGCGATCGGCATCGCCGACCTGCTCCTGTTCATCGCGCTGATGTACGTCGCGGTGATCGACCGCAACGAGTCCGCGATCAGCGTCCTCGGCCCGATCCACGGCATCGGCTTCGTCGCGCTCGTCGGCCTCACCGCGAAGGGCGCCGTCGACGGCCGCTGGGGCTGGTGGTTCCCCGGCATCACGCTGATCACGACCGGTCCTCCCGGCTCGATCATCGGCGACCTGATCCTGCGCAAGCAGCTCAGAGATCACCCCGACGCCGCCTGACGCACCGCACCGCCTCGCAGCACCCGGCCGCCAGCCCCGGCGGCCCGAATGACGCCGCCGGACTCCGACGCGCCATAAGATGGTGGCGTGCTGTCCGCCTCAAACCAGTCCGACGGGTACAGACTTGCGTTCGACGAGGCCCGTCGCGCGTTGGAGGACCAGGAGCGAGCTGTCGCCGAGTTACGGACGCGCGCCGGAGCGCTGATCGCAGCAGCGGCGATCACGACGTCGTTCTTCGGGAGCCAGATGACCACCGTAGAAGGCTTCGGTGCGCCGGCATGGCTCGCAATCGCGTCGTTCGTCGCCCTCGGCTTCACGGTGCTGGCGATCCTCTGGCCCCGTCACGACTGGGAGTTCTCGATGTCAGCGTCGGACGTCATCTCGACCTACCTCGAGCCGGCAGAGGCGCCGCCCATGGCGCTTCACATGATCCATCGGGATCTCGCGCTTCACATGGATCGGAGCGGGCGGCAAAATCGCCAGCAGCTTCGGCGCTTGATGATTGTCTTCCGAGTCGGCGCGGTGCTCCTGATCATCGAGGTCGTCGCTTGGGTTGTCGCCCTGATCGCCCAGTCCTAGAATGGGAACCATGGCGAGAAAGCCGACATCAGCGCCTCCCGCTCCCCCGCAGCCACTTCGACCGAGCCCTATGGTCGGCGAGACGCGCGGCGCCGTCGCTCCACCGCGCTGAGTCAGCGCTCCGCCCGCCCCGCCGCCAGCGCGACCACGGCCGTCGATGCGACGGTCAGCGACAGCGCCCATGGCAGCGACGTCAGGTCGGCGACGAAGCCGAGCAGCGGCGGCCCGGCCAGCAGCCCGCCGTAGCTCATCGTCGAGACGGCGGCGATCGCCGGCCCCGGCGACATCTCGCGCGAGCGGCCCGCGGCGCTGAACAGCAGCGGGACCCCGTTGGCGAGGCCGAGCCCGGCGAGCGCCAGCGCCGGCAGCGCGAGCAGCGGCTCGCCGGTCAGCAGCATCGCCGTCAGCATCAGCGCGGCGGCCGCGCTGCCCCAGCGCAGCAGCCGCAGCGGCCCGACGCGGCGGTTGATCGCGTCGCCGCAGAAGCGCCCGATCGCCATCCCTCCGGCGAAGCCGGCGTACGCGACGGCCGCCACCGCCGCCGCGGCGCCGAGGTCGCGGTCGAGGTAGAGCGCCGACCAGTCGGTGATCGCGCCCTCGGCGATGAACAGCATCGCGCTCAGCGCCCCGATCAGCAGCACCGCGCGCGAGGGCCAGACGAACCTCGCCTGCGCGCCCTCCGCGCCATCCCCACCCGCGTCCGCCGCCTCGCTCGCATCCGGAGCCGCCTGCGTCGCCGCGCTCACATCTCCCAGGTGCCGCCCGAACCACAGCCCGCCGACGAGCAGCAGCGCGCAGAAGATCGCCGCCTCCACGCGCGGATCGATCCCGGCGACGTGGCCGAGCGCGACCGCGCCGGCGCCGACCAGCCCGCCGAGGCTCCAGCCGCCGTGCAGCGAGGACATCACCGGCCGCTCCTGCGCCTGCTCGACGGCGACGCCGTGCGCGTTCATCGAGACGTCGAGCACGCCGTTGGCGACGCCGAGCGCGAACAGCGCGAGCGCCAGCCCGGCCGGCGAGGGCGCCAGCAGCGGCAGCACGCCGGTCAGCGGCACCAGCAGCGCGCCGAGCCGCGTCAGCCGCGCGCTCGAGCGGCGGTCCAGCTCGCGCCCGACGACGATCATCGCCAGCACCGAGCCGGCCGCCATCGCGAGCAGGCAGAGGCCGATCGTGGAGGTCGAGACGTCGAGCCGGTCGCGCACGTACGGGACGCTCCCGGCCCACGTGCCGATCACCGACCCGCTGACGAAGAACATCGCCGCCGTCGCGACCCGCGGGCGGTGGAGCACCATCGCCCTCAGCCTCGCACAGACGGCCGCGCAGCTACTTGACGCTGCCCGCCAGCATCCCCTGCACGAAGTAGCGCTGGAAGGCGAGGAAGACGACCAGCGGGATCGCCAGCGACAGGAACGAGGCCGGCGCGATCAGATCGATGTTGGAGCCGAACTGGCGCGTCTGCGTGAAGATCGCGACCGTCAGCGGCTGCGTGTCGCGCCCGAACGTCAGCGCGACGATCAGGTCGTTCCAGGTCCAGAGGAACTGGAAGATCGCCAGCGAGGCGATCGCCGGCAGCCCCAGCGGCAGGATCAGCCGCACGAAGATCTTCAGCTCCGAGGCGCCGTCGATCCGCGCCGACTCGAGGATGTCTCTCGGGATCCCGGCGAAGAAGTTGCGCATCAGGAAGATCCCGAACGGCAGCCCGAAGGCGACGTGGAAGAGCACGAGCCCGAGCACGCTGTCGAACAGCCCGGTGTCGTTGTAGAGCGAGAAGATCGGGATCAGCGCGACCTGCAGCGGCACGACGAGCAGCCCGATCACGACGACGAACAGCCAGTCGCGCCCGGGGAACGCCAGCCAGGCGAAGGCGTAGCCCGCCAGCGACGCGACGATCACCAGCAGCAGCGTGTTGAAGACGGCGATCTGGACGGTCACCCACAGCGCGCTCATGATGTCTCTGTTGTCGAACAGCGCGCTGTAGTTGTCGAAGGTCGCCAAACTCGGCTGCGCGACGACCTTCCACCAGCCGGTCGTCGTGATCTCGCTGGCCGGAAGCAGCGACGTCAGCAGCAGCCCGAACGTCGGCACCAGCCACATCGCGGCGAGCACGACGAGCAGGATGTTGAGCGGCCCGCGCCGCGCCAGCTGTCCGATCCGCGCAGCCATCGCCTACGCCTCCTCTCGCTTGAAGCGGCGGATGTTGAGCGCCAGCACCGGGATCACCAGCAGGAACAGGAAGACGGCGATCGCCGAGCCGAGCCCGAAGTCGTTGACGCCGCCGAAGGAGGTCCGCCACATCGCCAGCGCGATCACGTTGGCGTCGTCCTGCGAGGACTGCGGCGCGACCGACAGGATGATGTCGAAGACCTTCAGGACGTTGATGATCATCGTGATGAAGACGACCGACAGGACCGGCGCCAGCATCGGCACCGTGACGCGTCTGAAGACCTGCCACTCGGTCGCGCCGTCGGTGCGCGCGGCCTCCAGCACCTCGCGCGAGATCGACGACAGCCCGGCGGCGATGATCACCATCGCGAAGCCGGCCCAGACCCAGATGTAGGCGATCATCACCGCCGGGGTGATCAGCTTCGGGCCGAGCCACGAGACGCCGGTGAACGGCGCCGCGAAGGTCTGCGAACCGATCGCGACTCTGAACTGACCGGAGCCGACGTCTCTGAAGACGAACGAGCCGTCGGCGCCGCTCGTCGCGGTCTGGCTGACCCCTCCGCCGGGGTCGCGCAGCTCGATCGTCGCGCCGGGGATCCCCAGCTCCTCAGTCTCCACCACCCCCGGTCTGCCGCCGCCGGGCTTGAAGTCGCGCCAGACGACGCCGGCGATCTCGCCCTCGACCGCTCTCGGCTCGACCGCCTGTCTGGCGTCGGCCGGGACCTCGTCGGGCGGGATCGCGGTCAGGCCCAGCGAGGCCGTCTCGCCGGCCGTGACCGGGTTTCTCAGCACGAAGCCCTGCTCGACGCTGCCGGTCAGCTGCGGCGAGGAGCCCTGCCCGGCGCTCAGCACGCCGTCGCTGCCGAAGACGCCCTTGACCTCGTTGATCGCGGCGTTGATCGTGCCTCTGCTGGGGTCCTTCTCGTCCATGATCCGCCAGATCACGCCGGCCGCGAAGAGCGAGATCGCCATCGGCATGAAGACGGCGGTCTTGAACGCCGTCGACCAGGCGATCCGCTCGGTCAGCACGGCGAAGACGAGTCCGATCGCGGTCACCAGCGCCGGCACGACCGCAACCCAGATGACGTTGTTCTTGATCGCCGTCTGGAGCGTGTCGGTGGTGAAGATCTCCTTGTAGTTGTCGAACGCGATGAACTCGTCGCCGCCGCGGTCGAAGAAGCTGCGCACGATCGTCCAGCCGGTCGGATAGACGATCCAGACGACGAGGAAGATCAGCGCCGGCGCGAGGAACAGCAGCGCCACGAGCGAGGCGCGGCGGCGGTCGTGCCGGCGACCGCCGCCCCGCCCCGTCTCAGCCCCGCCTCTCAGCGCCGACGCGCTCATGGCTAGCGGTACGCTCTAGCCGCCGCGGCCTCGAGCTTCTCCGCGGTCCCGTTTATGTCGGAGGGATTCGCGAGGAAGTCCTGCAGGATCTTCCACTCGCCCTGGCTCGGTGTGCCGCCGAAGGCGGCCGGCGCGAGGTCGGACATGTCGAAGCGGAACGTTCTCGCCTCCGCGATCGCCGTCGCGATGTCAGCCGTGATCTCGTCCGGATAGACGTCCTCCCCGACCGTTCTGTTCGGCGACGAGAAGCCGCCGCGCTCGGCCCACGTCGAGGCGCCCTCGGTCGAGGCGAGGAACTCGACGAACGCTCTCACCGCGGGCGTGTCGCGGAAGGTCGCGATCGAGTCGCCGCCGCCGACGACGTAGTCGTCGGAGTCGCCGATCTCGGGGAAGCCGTAGACGTCGTAGCCCTCGCCCGCTCTCAGTCTCGTCGTCTCCGCGACGACGCCGGGGACGAAGTCGCCCTCTATCACCTGCGCGGCTCTCGCCGGGTTCTGGAAGACGGCCTCGACCGACGCCGGGAACTCGGTCTGCAGCGCGCCGCTGGTGCCGCCGAGGATGTTCTCTCTGTCGGAGAAGACCTGCGCCATCGATCTGAGCGCCGCTCTCACCGACGGATCGGTCCACGGGATTCTGTGCTCGCTGAGCTGGTCGTACTTCTCCGGGCCCGCCTGCCGCAGGTAGATGTTCTCGAACAGGTCGGTGAGCGTCCAGCCGTCGGCGCCGGCGATCGAGTAGGCCGGCACGCCGGAGGCGCCGAGCGTTCTGGCGTTCGTGAGGAACTCGTCCCAGTCGTCGGGATCCTCGACGCCGGCGTTTCTGAACGCCTCGACGTTGAACCAGACGGTCGACTTGTTCGCGCCCTTGTAGACGAAGCTGAACAGTCTCCCGTCGATCGTGCCGAGGTCGACGAAGTCGGGCGCGTAGTTGGCGCTGACGGTGTCTCTCGCGTAGTCGATCGATCTCAGCGCGCCCTGTCTCTGGAACTCTCTGATCAGGCCGGGCTGGGCGATCGTCGCGATGTCGGGCGGGTTGCCGCCCTCGACCGCGGTGCCGACGACCGTCGGCAGGTTGTCGCCGGCCGAGGTGTATCTGACGTCGATGTCGGGATAGGTCTCGTTGAACTTGTCGATGACGGCCTGGAACGATCTCTGCTCGTCACCGGTCCAGATCCCGATCACCGAGACCGAGCCGCTGACGTCGGTCGCCGTCGTCGCGGCGCCTGTGGCGCCGCCGGCCGAGGTGCTCGTGCTGCCGCCGTCGTCGTCGTCACTGCCGCAGCCGGCCGCCAGCGCCGCCGGTGCCAGCGCCAGCAGCGCCGCCGCGGTTGCGATGCGATGCCTTCTCATCAGGATCTTGCTCCTTCCGTCTGAGCCGCGGCGTCGTAGATGCCGAGCCCGTTGCCGGGGTCGAAGAAGTGCAGTGCGGTGGTGTCGACCGTCAGCTCGATCGCGTCGCCCTCGGCGGCGCGCGACTTCGGCGACAGCCGGCCGACGACGGTCGCCTCGGCCGCTCTCGCGTCGAGCGCTTCGAGGCCCTTGTCGGCCTGCAGCTCGCGCACCTGGTCGGTCTGCGCGGGGCGCGCCGCGATCGTCGCGTGGACGTCGACCTCGGAGCCGAGCGCCTCGCGCAGCTTCACCTGCGCGCGCAGCCGGCTGCCGTCGGCGGCGGCGCCCGCGACCGCGGCGTCCTCGAGCGACTCGGGGCGGATCCCGAGCACCAGCTCGCGCCCGGCCCACTGCGCCAGCGCCGGCCGCGCGGCGACGAGCTGCTCGGGCAGCGCGAGCCGCTGGTCGCCGAGCTGGACGGCGTAGCCGCCGTTCTCGCGCTCCAGCGTCGCCTCGACGAGGTTCATCGCGGGGCTGCCGATGAAGCCGCCGACGAAGACGTTGAGCGGATGGTCGTACAGCTCCTGCGGCGTGGCGACCTGCTGCAGCTCGCCGCGGCGCATCACCGCGACGCGGTCGCCCATCGTCATCGCCTCGACCTGGTCGTGCGTGACGTAGATCGTCGTGACGCCGAGGTCGTCCTGCAGGCGCGCGATCTCCGCGCGCATCTGGACGCGCAGCTTCGCGTCGAGGTTGGAGAGCGGTTCGTCCATCAGGAAGGCCTGCGGCTCGCGCACGATCGCCCGTCCCATCGCGACCCGCTGGCGCTGACCGCCGGAGAGGTTGCGCGGCTTGCGCTTGAGCCATTCGGTCAGGTCGAGCACGTGCGCGGCCTCTCTGACGCGGCGGTCGATCTCGTCCTTGGGGACCTTCTTCAGCCGCAGCCCGAAGGCGATGTTCTCGTAGACGGAGAGGTGCGGGTAGAGCGCGTAGCTCTGGAACACCATCGCGATGTCGCGGTCGCGCGACGGGACGTGGTTGACGACGCGCTCGCCGATGGCGACGCGCCCCTCGCTGATCTCCTCGAGGCCCGCGAGCATCCGCAGTGCTGTCGTCTTACCG
>DATIOB010000466.1:0-3589 GCA_035473605.1 Conexibacter sp. | reverse complement strand
GCTGATCGCCGACGGCACGCTCGCGGGGCCGCCGCACCAGGGGATCGGCCGCGCGCTGAAGGTCGGCAAGGAGGAGATCGCCGGCCTGCTCGCCGCCCTGCGGGCGTACGCCGCCAGCGACCACGCCGCCGACCAGGAGCGCTGGGAGGCCGCGGCGCGCGCTGTGGTCGACGCCTGCGCCGGGATCCCCGGCGTCCGCGCCGAGCTGCTCGTCGCCGACGGCCGCGAGCGCGGCTGGCCGGTCGCCGAGCTGGCGCTCGACGAGAACGCGCTCGGCCGCACCGCCTACGACGTCGTGCGCACGCTCGCCGACGGCGAGCCGGCGATCGCGCTCGACGAGGCGCTTGCCTGGCGCGGGCTGCTGCGCGTCACGCCGACGCACCTGCGGGAGGGAGAGGCGGAGGTCGTCGCGACCTCGCTCGCCCGGGTGCTGCGCGCGGCGCCGAGAACTTCGACTCAGACCATGGACAGGAAGGACACGGAGGCATGACCGGGACGGCGGTAGTGGTCGGCGGGGGACGCGGGATCGGGCGCGCGATCGCGATCGAGCTGGCACGCGACGAAGGCGTCGAGCGGCTGATCGTCGCCGACATCGACGAGGCGCTCGCGCAGGAGACGGCGAGCGCCGCCGCGGCCGACGCGGAGACCGTCGCGCTGCCGGTCGACCTCGCTGACGCGGCGTCGGTGCAGGCGCTGTTCGACGCCAGCCGCGACGCGACGCGCGTCGCGATCCCCGGCGGCGTCTTCAGCGCGGCGCCGTCGCTGGAGCTGGAGCGCGAGGAGATGGAGCGGATCCTGCGCATCAACCTCGTCGGCTGCTTCCACGCCGCGCGGCTGTACGCCGCCGAGATGGCGGCCGGCGACGGCGGCGCGATCGTCGGGATCGCATCGATCGCGGCGCGCATGCCGCGGATGCGGCAGGCCGCCTACTCGGCCTCGAAGGCCGGCCTGCGGCAGGCGCTGAGGGTGCTCGCGATGGAGGTCGCCGGCGACGGCGTGCGGATCAACACCGTCTCGCCCGGCCCGACCGACACGCCGATGATGCGCGAGCTGCAGAGCGACCACTCCTCCGTCGACGACCTCGCCGCCGGCAGCGCCGTCGCGCTGCGGCCGCGGATCCCGACCGGCCGCGTCGGCCGCGTCGAGGACATCGCCGTCGCGACGCGCTTCCTGCTCTCGCCCGGCGCCGCCCACATCGTGATGCAGGACCTCGTCGTCGACGGCGGCGAACTGCTGGGGATGTAGCCGGTGGACGCACTGCTCCTCCACGGCGGCGAGGTCTACGACCCGGAAGCGGCGGGCGCCGGCGTCGGCGCGCATGGCGCGCTGCGGCGCGCCGACGTGCTGCTGGTCGACGGGCGCGTCGCCGCCGTCGGCGCCCCGGGCGCGCTGGAGGCGCCGGAGGGCACGCGCTCGGTCGACTGCGCCGGGCTGCTCGTGACGCCCGGCCTCGTCGACCTGCACGCGCACGTCTTCGTCGGCCAGGACCTCGGCGTCGACCCCGACGTCGTCGGCCCGCCGGCCGGCACGACGACCTTCGTCGACACCGGCAGCGCCGGCGCGCACCTCTTCGGCGCCTTCCGCCGCGGCACGATCGATCGCGCCGCCACACGCGTGCGCGCCTTCCTCAACATCTCCTCGATCGGCGCGACCTCGATCCTGCTCGCGGGCGAGCTGGAGAACCTCGCCTACGCGAACGAGGACGTCTGCTTCGCCGGCGCGCGCGAGCACGCCGACCGCGTGATCGGGATCAAGGTGCGCGCCTCCGGCAACGTCGTCGGCCGCTCCGGCGCGGAGCCGATGCACCGCGCCCGCCGCGTCGCGGACAGACTCGGCCTGCCGCTGATGGTCCACCTCGGGCCGGCGCCGCCCGGGAGCGACGAGATCATGGCCACGCTGCGATCCGGAGACGTGCTGACGCACTGCTACACCGGCTTCGAGGACAACCGTCTCTCGATCGGCGGACGCGTGCGCGAGTCGGTGCTGGAGGCGCGCGAGCGCGGCGTCGTCTTCGACGTCGCGCACGGCATGTCGGCCTTCGACGCCGAGGTCGCGACGGAGATGCTGGCGGCCGGCTTCCGCCCCGACACGATCTCCAGCGACGTGCACGCCTACTCGCTCGACGCCGTCGGCGACCTGCCGACGGTGATGTCGAAGTTCCTCGCGCTCGGGATGGAGCTGGAGGAGGTGCTCGCGTGCGCCACCTTCAAGCCGGCGCTGCATGCGGGGATGGCGGCTGACGGCGTCGGTACATTGCGCGTCGGGGCACCCGCCGACGTGGCTGCGTTCGAGCTCGTCGCAGGTCAGGTCGCCTACGCGGACACGCGTGGCGGCACGTTCGCGGGCAACCGGCGCCTGCGCACGGCGCTGACGGTGCGCGCAGGGGTCATCGTGCATGAAGCGCTGAAGGAGGGACGGCCGTGAAGCAAGCTGTTGACGGAGGCTCGCCGACCGGGGCCTACTCGCCCGGTGTGATCGCCGAGGGGCGGTTCGTGCACGTCTCCGGGCAGGGGCCGCTCGCCGACGGCGCCTACGCGCCCGGCACGATCGAGCAGGAGACGGCGCTGACGCTGCGCAACCTGGAGGCGATCCTGGTCGCGGCCGGTGCCTCGCTCGCCGACGTCGTCAAGTGCGGCGTCTTCCTCAGAGCGATCGACGACTTCCCCGGCATGGACGCCGCCTACCGCGACGCCTTCGCCGGCGCCGAGGTGCTGCCGGCGCGCACGACCGTCGGCGGCCAGGAGCTGGCGTTCGGGATCAAGGTCGAGATCGACTGCGTGGCGGTGCTCCCGTGAGCGCCGAGGAGCAGGGCTTCACGAGCGTCAAGTCGGCCGACCGCGTGCTGGTCGTGCTGGAGCTGCTGGCCGGGCGCGAGCCGATGCGGCTGATGGACATCGCCGACGAGCTGGAGCTGCCGCGCTCCTCGACCTCGAACCTGCTGCGCACGATGGCCCGCCGCCGCTTCGTCGAGATGACCGACGACGGCCGCCGCTACCGGATCGGCTCGCGCGTGCGCGAGCTGGCGCGCGCGAGCGAGCGCGACGGCGACATCGTCTCGCTCGCCCAGCCGCTGATGGACCGGCTCGTCGAGCAGACCGGCGAGACCGTCCAGCTCGCCCAGCTGGAGGAGATGGAGGTCGTCTACCTCGCGATCAGCGAGTCGCCGCACCCGATGAAGCTCGTCTCCGAGGTCGGCAAGCGGCTGTTCGCGCACGGCACCGGCGTCGGCAAGACGCTGCTGGCGATGCTCGACCCGGCGGAGGCCGAGCAGCGGCTGCGGTCGGTCGAGCTGCCCCGCTTCACCGGCTCGACGATCGTCGACGTCGACGAGCTGCTCGACGGGCTGACGGAGATCCGCGCGAGGGGTTACGGCACCGACGACGAGGAGTACGTGCTCGGCTGCCGCTGCGTCGCGATGCCGGTCTTCGGCCCGCGCGGCGACACGATCGCGGCGATGTCGGTCTCGATACCGACGCCGCGCTACGACGAGGAGGTCGGCGAGCGCGCGCTCGCGACGCTGCGCGCCGCGGTCGAGGAGCTGTCGCGTCAGGCCGGCTACGTCGCGCCGGCGTCGCCGGCCGCACCGGCC
>DATIOB010000465.1:0-2550 GCA_035473605.1 Conexibacter sp. | reverse complement strand
CTACGTGACCGACAACCCGACCTTCGTCGGCGGGCGCTTCGGCAGACTGGTGCGGACCGGGCCGCTGGCGACCTCCGCCGGCTTCAGAGAGAGCGAGCGCGACTACTTCCTGCCGCTCGGCGGGCCGGTCAGAGCGAGACGCGAGGAGCCGACGCAGAAGACGCTCGCGGAGGGGATCAGACAGCTCGACGCGCTCCGAGGCAGAGAGCCGTTCCTGCTCGTGCTCGACGCCTTCGATCCCAACGACGCCTTCCGCCAGCCGCGCCAGTTCGTCGCGGGCAGCGGCCCGCTGCACGACGACGTCTCGCTGCCGAAGGACCGCAGCTACCAGACGACGGTCAAGGTCGACGCCGACGACGGCGTCAAGCGCGAGGTGCGCGAGCGCTACGAGGCCGAGGTCGAGGCCGTCGACGGCGCGCTCGGCAGATTCCTCGACAAGCTCGACGACAGCGGCATGGCCGGCAGAACGGTCGTGATCTTCGTCAGCGACGGCGGCATCGCGCTCGGCGAGCAGGGCGTCTACGGCAGCCCGGCCGGCGTCTGGCACCGCCGCGCCTACCACGTGCCGCTGCTGATCAAGGATCCCGAGGGCCGCTGGGCCGGCGACACCAGCTCGTGGTTCGCCTCGACCTACGACATCCCGACGACGATCCTCTCCTACTTCGGGATCGTCGCGCCGGGCAGAATGCAGGGCGAGGACCTGACGACGCTGCTGGAGGACTACGACCTCCCGGGGCGGCCGTTCTACACGACCGCGATCGACACGCACATCGTCGTCGGCGACCGCAACTGGCTGCTGATCGGCCGCTCCGACCAGGACCGCTGGCGCCTCTTCGAGGCCGAGGACGAGGACGAGCCGGACGAGATCCGCACCGAGACGGTCAAGTCGCCGACGGTGCTCGAGGAGCTGAGACGGTGGGCGCTGACGGCCGCCGGCGGCACGCTGCCCGAGTTCGGCGACGACCAGGCGCTGCGCCCGCCCTCGCCGGACTCGCTCGACAAGAAGGTCGCCGACGACGGCACGCTCGACGAGGACGAGGCGGAGGCGAACGAGCTGCGATGAGCAAGCGCGTGCGCGAGAACCCGACCCCCGAGGCGCTCCAGGCGATCAAGTGGAGAGTCTTCGGCGTGATGATGATCGCCTGGTTCATGTCGATGCTCGACATGTCGATCATGAACACGGCGCTGCCGGAGCTGCAGCACGACTTCGAGACGATCCTGCCGACGGCCTCGTGGGTCGTCAACGTCTACAACATCGTCTTCGCCGTCGTGCTGATCGCGACCGGCCGTCTCGCCGACCAGTTCGGCCGCAAGAAGATGTTCGTCGCCGGCCTGATCGTCTTCACCGCCGGCTCCGCGCTGTGCGCGGCCGCGTGGGAGATCGGCTGGCTCATAGGCTTCCGCGCCTTCCAGGCGATCGGCGCCGGCATGATCGCGCCGCTCGGCTTCGCGATGACGGCGCTCGTCTTCCCGCCCAGAGAGCGCGGCAAGGGCCTCGCGATGATCGCCGTCGTGGCGCTCGTCGCCAACGGCCTCGGCCCCGTGATCGGCGGCGGCCTGATCGAGATCGCGAGCTGGCACTGGATCTTCATCATCAACCTGCCGCTCGGCGTGATCGGCGTCGTGCTGGCGTGGCTGTGGTGGCCCGAGACCTGGGACCTGACCTCCTCGCGCAAGATCGACTGGCTCGGCGTCGGCCTGCTCGGCGCCGGCGTCTCGCTCTTCACGTACGGCCTCGTCGAGGTCAACGTCAAGGGCTGGGACGACCCGCAGGTGCTGTTCTTCATCCAGATCTCGATCGTGCTGCTGATCGGCTTCGTGGTCTGGCAGCACCGCGCCAGACATCCGCTGATCCCGCCGTCGCTGCTGAGAAACCGCCAGTTCCTGTCGGCCAACCTGGCGATGGTGATCATGGGCGCCGGCGCGGTTGGCGGCCTCTTCCTGCTCGCGCAGGTGTTCGTGAACCTGTGGGGCTTCTCGCAGCTGGAGGCCGGCCTCTGCCTGCTGCCGATCGGCGTCTGCGGCGGCCTCGTCTGGCCGCTCGTCGGCAAGGCGGCCGACAACGCGCCCGCCTATCGGCTCGCGATCCCGGCGCTCGGCTCGCTCGCGATCGGTCTCACCTGGATGTCGTTCATGCCGTCGACCTACGAGGGCGTCGGCGACTACCTGTTCGTGCTGCCCGGCCTCGTCTTCATCGGCATGGGCATCGGCATCGGCTTCCCGACGCTCAACGTCGGCGCGATGAACGCGGCGATGGGGCCGCAGGTCGGCGTCGCCTCCGGCGTCGTCAACACCTCGCGCCAGCTCGGCTCGGCGCTCGGCATCGCGCTGCTGATCACCGTCGCGACGACGACCTCCGGCTGGCACTACGACGTCGAACGCGACCACATCGAGGACACCTCCTACGTCTGGGGCGTCCCCAACGGCGTCTCGCACGGCGCGATCGCGCACGACCTGGCCGAGTTCGGCGGCGCCGTCGAGCGCAGCGAGAGCGCGCCGGTCGGCTTTGACCGCTGGCTGCGGCGCGAAGCCGCCGGGATCGCGCGCGAC
>DATIOB010000464.1:0-2943 GCA_035473605.1 Conexibacter sp. | reverse complement strand
CGGCGAGCAGCACCGCCTCCGGCTTCGCGCCGCTCGGCGACGTCTCGCGCGACTACGCCTTCAGCGCGCAGGAGACGAACGCGACCGCCGTCGACCAGCCCGGCCGCCGCGCCGCGCTGATCGGCGCGCTCGGGCTCGGCGCCGTCGGCGACACCGCGCTCAGAGCCGGCGGCAGCGGCGCCCTGACGATCACGCTCAGCCGCCAGGTCGACCGCTCCGTCACCGTCCGCGGCACGCGCGTGGCCGTGCGGATCCCCGCCGCCTACCGCGTCCGCGGCGTCCAGGCTCCCGGCTGGGAGTGCGCCCCCGTGCGCGGCCGCACGCTGCGCTGCGCCGCGGTCGGGGCGACCCAGGCCGGCGGCCACGGCGCCGTGCGCGTCGGCCTGCTCGCGCGCAGAGCGGGCCGCGCCGGCGTCCGCGTCAGCGCGAGCTGGCGGGAGGGCAGAGGCAGATCCGCCGCCCGCCCGCGCACCACCTCCGCCGTCGAGACCTTCACCGTCCGCCGCCCGCTCGGCGTCGCGCTCACCGCCTCCAAGCGCCGCGTGCTCGGCGACGGCGCCGGCGTCGACAGCCCGCCGATCGTGCTGACCGCCAGACTGCGCCGCTACGACGCCGGGCTGCCGGTCGACTACCGCTGGGAGCAGCTCTGCGGCGCGCGGCCCTGCGAGCGCGTCGAGTGGCAGACGCCGACGAGCGGCCGCGCCGCCGGTCGTGTCCTGACCGCGCAGATCAGAGCGCCGGCCGTCGCCGACCCGACGAAGCTGCGCTTCGCGCTGACCGCGCGCGACTGGCGCGGGCAGACGCGCGGCGTCGCGACCGTCGTCGTGCTGCCGCACCGCGCCGCGACGTTGACGCCGGGCGCGCGCAGACTGCGCGTCGCCGAGCGCGCCGACGGCGCCGTCCGCCTCTACGCCTCCAGCGCGCGCGTGCTGCGCGCGCTCGACGTCAGCGGCAGCGCCCTCGCCGGCCCGCGCGCCGGCCAGCGCGTGCGCCTCCACGTCGATCCGCAGGGCGGCGAGCTGGAGCGGGTCCGCTGGTCGGTCGTGCGCGGACCGCGCGCGACGCTGCAGGGCCGCGCGGTCAGCGACCGCACGCTCGGCTTCGTCGTCCCCCGCGGCGTCCGCAGCTTCGTGATCGGCGTCCGCGCCGTCGTCTCCGGCCGCGTCGTGCGCACGCGCGAGACGATCCACGTCGTCGGGCCGACGAGACCGGCCGCGAGCAGAAGAGCCGCCGGCAGAAGAGCCGCCGGCAGGAGAGCCGCGCCGAGACGCGGTCGCGCCGCCGGCGCCGCGCTCGCCGCCCGCGCTGCCGCGCCCGGCGCGTCGGCCGCCCAGGACGACGCCCCCTCCCCCTTCTGCCAGCTCTTCGACGACACGGCCGCCGGCACGACCGCCGACGCGATCGTGCTCGCCGACGGGGCGCGCGTGACGCTCGGCGGCGCGACCGCCGCCGGCGCCGACTGCGCCGAGGACGGCGCGCGGATCGCCTTCTCGACCGCGCAGGTGCGCGTCGGCGGCATCGTCTTCGCCGACGTCGCCGGCAGCGTCACGCCCGCCGGCCTGACCTTCAGCTCCGGCTGGCTCGACCTGCCCGACGGCTGGTGGAGCGACCTGCCGCCGCGGCTGCGCGTCGAGCCCGACGGCGTCGGCAGCTTCGCCGCGCCGCTCGGCGACGACGGCAGATGGGGCCCGCTGCGCGCCCAGATCGGGCTCGACGACGGCGTCGAGCTGCTGCCGCTGCCGGAGGGCTGGACCTTCCCGGCCGGCCAGAGCACGCTCGCCTACGTCCCCTCCGAGAAGCGCTTCGCGCTCAGAAGCGTCGCGCAGGCGCCGGCCGGCCAGGACGGCCGCGTCACGCTCGACGGCTCCGTCACGCTCGACGGCGCGACCAGCGTCACGGTCGGCGCCGAGCGGCTCGTCGTGCTGCACGGCGTCGACGACCGCACCGTCGCGCTGTCCGGCAGCGGCACGCTGCAGACCGACCCCGGCGCCGCCGTGCAGCGCCCGGCCGCGCCCGCCGACGGCGACGACGACACGAGAAGCGGCGACGGCGACGCGGACGCGAGAGCATCCTCCCCGCGCGCCCGAGCGGCCCACTTCCCCTCCGGCGGCGACGGCACGCTGACCGGCTCGCTGACGCTCAGAAGCGACCCCGCCGACGGCGAGATCGCGCTCACCTCCAACGTCTTCGTGAAGGGCATGTCCGCCCAGTGGGACAGCGAGGGGATCGCGCTCGCGACCGACGTGCGCGTCGCCACCGGCCGTGACGACTTCGAGGCGCACGCCAGCGGCGAGTTCGCCAGCACCTCGCAGTGGAAGCTGACGATCGCCCAGACGAGAGCGTTCAGCCTCGGCGACGGCGTCACCCTCGACGAGGTCGCCGGCACGTTCGAGCGCGCCCCGTACGAGGAGCCGGAGGAGGTCGCGACACCCGGCCTCGACGACGGCGCAGGCGCCAGAGAAAGCGCCAGAGCCGCCGCCGACAGGGCCAGAGAGGGCTCGCACGACACCTTCACCGTCAGCCTGACCGGCGCCGTCCACGGCTGGAGCCCCTCCGACGCGCTCACCGACGTCAGCATCCGCGGCGCGATCACGAACGCCTGCACCGCCGAGGAGATCGGCTGCAGCACGAGACAGGTGCGCCTCGCGATGGAGGTGCGCGGCGACGCGCACGTCTCCGACCAGACGATCCCGTGGTACGGCATCGCCGCCGTCAACCTGTCGACCTTCGCGGTCAGATTCGAAGGCGGCGCGCAGCTCGCCGGCTTCGGCCCCGAGCAGCTGCGCCTCACCGACGTGCGGCTGAAGCTGACGACCGACGGCCCCGACTGGTGCCGCCCCGCCGGCGCGGGCGCAGCGCCCGAGGAGGCGCCCGCGGACGCCCCGGCCACGCTCGCCGGCGACCAGGAGCTGGCGTTCGGCGTCAGCGCCCGCGGCAGGCTGC
>DATIOB010000463.1:0-5291 GCA_035473605.1 Conexibacter sp. | reverse complement strand
CCCGATCTCTTCGTGCTTCTCCTGCTGCATTTTCATCCGGCGGAAATGGTCGAGCGCGCGGTTCTTCGCGGTCGCCATGAGCCAGGCGCCCGGGTTGTCCGGGATGCCTGCCTGCGGCCACTGCTCCAGCGCCGCGACGAGCGCGTCCTGCGCGAGGTCCTCGGCGACCGAGACGTCGCGCACGACGCGCGTCAGCCCGGCGATCAGCCGGGCCGACTCGATCCGCCAGACGGCGTCGATCGCGCGATTGGTCGCCGACGCCGTCATCGCGGCTACTCCTGCGAGGAGAGCTGCTCGTCGAGCCGCTCGTTGGCGGCGCGCAGCTCCGGCGTCACCGCGTCGCCGAAGTCGTCCATCTCGAAGACCTGGCGCAGCTCGATCTCGGTGCCGTTGTCGAACGGCGCCCGCTTGAGCCACTCGAGCGCCTCGTCCTTGGAGGCGCACTGCCAGATCCAGTAGCCGGCGATCAGCTCCTTCGCCTCGGTGAAGGGACCGTCGATGACGGTCTGTCTGCCGCCGTCGAAGCGCACTCTGGCACCGGCGGAGGTCGGGTGGAGACCGTCGCCGCTCAGCATCACGCCGGCCTTGACGAGCTCCTCGTTGTACTTCGTCATCTCCTCCAGCTCCTCGGTGCTGGGCATCACGCCGGCCTCGGTGTCGGGGCTGCCGGGGACGATCACCATGAAACGCATTGCTGCCTCCTCGTTGTGGTCTGGGGTGCCTCTACTCACACGTCGAACGAGGCCGGGGGAAATCGACAGGCCTGCGAAAAAGATTCTCGCGCGCGGATAGGGTCGGCGCGTGCACGTCTTCCTCCACACCTTCTCCTTCCCCCATCGCACGGCCGCGCTCGCCCGCCAGGCCGAGGCGTGGGGCTTCAGCGGGCTGCTGGTCGCCGACAGCCAGAACCTCAACGCCGACGTCTGGGTCGAGCTGGCCGTGGCGGCCGCCGCGACCGAGCGGATCGTGCTCGGCCCCGGCGTCACCAACCCCGCGACCCGCCATCCGGCCGTGACCGCCTCGGCGGCCGCGACGCTGCAGGAGGAGAGCGGCGGCCGCGCGCTGCTCGGCTTCGGTCGCGGCGACTCGGCGCTGTCGCAGATCGGGCGCAGACCGGTTCCCGCCGCCGACTTCGAGCGGGCGCTGATCGAGTTGCAGGGGCTGCTGCGCGGCGAGCAGGTCGAGCTGGAGGATGGCGCGCGCAGCCAGATCGGCTGGATCGCCGCCTCCGAGCAGCCGAAGGTGCCGGTCGTCGTCGCCGCGACCGGGCCGCACGTGATCGCCTCCGGCGCGCGCCACGCCGACGCGGTCGACTTCACCGTCGGCGCCGAGCCGGAGCACCTGCGCTGGGCGGTCGAGACGGCGCGCGCGGCAGCAGGCGGGAGAGCGCTCTCGCTCGGCGCCTACCTCAACGTCGCCGTCGATCCCGATCCGGCCGCGGCGCGCGACCTCGTCCGCGGCAGCACCGCGATCCTCGCCCGCTTCGCCGCCGAGGGCGCCCCGACCGACGGCCTCTCCGACGTCACCAGAAGAGGCATCGCGCAGCTCGCCGCCGACTACGACGAGGCGCGCCACGGACAGGGCGCGGCGCCGGCGGCGCGGCAGATGGAGGATGCCTTCGTCGATCGCTTCGCCGTCTGCGGCACGGCCGAGCAGGTGCGCGAGCGCCTGCTGGCGCTGCGCGAGCTGGGCCTGGAGCGGATCGTCGTCGTGCCGGGCTCGCTCGACGCCGACCCGGCTGACGTCGCCGGCTCAAACGAGCGCTTCGCCGCCGACGTGCTGCCGGCGCTGCTGCGCGCGTAGCGGCGCGGCGCGACCGAGCCCTCAACGCACGGCGCCCGCGCTGCCCGAAGAGGGCGGCGCGGGCGCCGGGTGCTTCCTGCTGCTGCGATCAGGCGGCCGAGACGACCCCCTCGTCTCTCCACTCCGTGCCGTCCCAGCGGAAGGCGTGACCGTAGTCGTTCGTCACGACGCACAGTCTCGACGAGGCGCAGGTGGCCGCGCCGCCGTTGGGAGCCGAGAACGTCGTCGTGGTGGCGCCCCACGCGTAGGCTCTGCCGGCGGGATCGCCGTGGCCGTAGACGCAGAAGTCGTCGCCGTTGCGGGCGCAGGAGGCGTACATGAACCAGCCCGAGGTGCCGAGTCTGGCGTTTCTGCCCCACGTGCCTCCCTCGAGGAAGGTGAAGTCGCCGAAGGTGCCGTTGGCGACGCATCTTCTGCCCGCGGTGCACGCGATCCGCTGCGTCCAGCTGATGCCGGGGTTGACCGGCGTCGACCAGGTCGCGCCGTTCCACCACATCACCGTCTGGTCGCTGCCGATGGCGGCGACGCAGTTGGTCGCGGAGATGCACTCGACCGACGTCATCTGCGTGCCGCTGAACTCTCTCGGCGCGCTCCAGACGGTCCCGTCCCAGGTGTAGATCGACGCTCTGCCGTTCGTTCTCGACTGCGCAGCGAGCTGGCAGAAGGTCGCGGTCGGGCAGGAGAGCGCCTTCACGTAGCTGGGGTTGACCCCGCCCGTGACGTCCGCGCCGGCGGTCCATCTGCCGCTTCTCAGCAGGTAGGTCTTGCCGGCCGTGTCGACGGCGACGCACTCGCCGGCGGCGCTGCAGGAGACGAACAGCTCGTCTCTGCCGGCCGAGACCAGCTCGCGGTCGCCCCACGCGCTGCCGTCCCATGTCACCACGCCGCCATCGAGGTCGGCGGCGGCGCAGAAGGCGTCGGTCGGGCAGCTCACCGAGCGCATCGCCTGCGGGGTGTTGCCGGCGATCGCGATCGAGACGCTGCCGCTGGCGAGCACGCCGTCGGCATCTCTCACCTGCACCGTGAAGGTGCGCGAGCCGGAGGCCGACGGGGTGCCCGAGAGCGTGCCGTCGGTCGCCAGCGTCAGCCCGCTCGGGAGCGAGCCGCCGGTGCGCGTCCAGGTGTACGGCGCTCTGCCGCCGCGGACCTCGAGCGCCTGCGAGTAGGCGACCGACACTCTGCCTCTCGGCAGCGTCTCGGTCAGCACCTCGAGCGCGTTCGGGACGACCGTCAGCGTCAGCTGCGTCGACGCTCTCTGGCCGAACTTGTCGGTCGCGGTGACCGTGACGACGCTGTCGCCCTCGGTCGTCGCCGTGCCGCTGACTCTGCCGTCGGAGGCGAGCGCGAGACCGTCCGGCAGCGTGCCGGCCGTGACCGCCCAGGTGATCGGGGCGCCGCCGCCGGTCGCTCTCAGCTGGCCGCTGTACGGCTGGCCGGCCATCGGTCTCAGGAGCGACTGGTCGCCGACCGAGAGCGCGGGGTAGACGCTTCTGAGCGTCAGCTCGCGGCTGGCCTTGGTGCCGGTGCCGTCGGTCACGGTGGCGGTGAAGGTCGCCGTCTCCGGCGCCGTCGCGGTGCCGCTCAGCTTGCCGTCGGCGGCGAGCGTCAGACCGGCCGGCACGCTGCCGGCGGTGACCGCCCAGGTGAACGGCGCGATGCCGCCCTCCGCTCTCAGCGACGCCTCGTACGGCGCTTCGACGATCGCGTCGGCGAGCGTCTGCGCCGGCAGCGCCAGCGCCGCGCCGTCGACCTTCAGGCTCAGCGCGCGCGTCGCGCGCTGGCCGTCGCGGCCCTGCACGGCGACGGTGAACGCCGTCGTCTGGAGCGCGGTCGGGACGCCCGAGATCGTGCCGCTGGGGCCGTCGAGCGTGAGACCGGCCGGCAGCTGCCCGGCGACGACCGACCACGAGTACGGCGCGATCGAGCCGGCGCCCTGCAGCGTGGTGACGTACGGGACGGCCAGTCTGGCGTCCGGCAGCGTCGCGCTCGTGACCGACGCCGGCGGGGCGGCGACGGCGATCCGCAGCTCACGCGAGCTGGTCTTCTTCTTCGCGTCGGTCACCGTCACGGTGAAGGTCGCGGTGCCGGGGACCGTCGGCGTGCCGGCGATCCGGCCGCTGCTCGGGTTGAGCGTCAGCCCGGCCGGCAGCGCGCCCTTCGTGATCGTCCAGGTGAACGGCTTCGTGCCGCCGATGACGGCGAGGTCGGCGCCGTACGGCGCGCCGGCCGTCGCGTTCGCGACGGTGGTCGTCGACAGCTGCGGGGGAGCGCTGCCGCTCGCCTTCGCGATCGTCCAGTCCTTGCTGAAGAGGTCGGGGACGTTGCGGTCGAAGCTGAACTTCCACACCTTGAAGGCGATGCCGGCGCCGGCCTGGAAGCCGCCCGACAGGCGCCACCACGGATCTCTGGTGCTGTCGACGTCGAATCTGACGACGCCCTCGGCGGTCAGGTACGGGCCGCCGACCTCGTAGACGTCGAACATCAGCTTCGGGCCGATGCCGGCCATGATGCCGGCGTTGAACTCCGGCTCCGGGGGCGTGAACGAGAAGGTGTTGTTGAGCGACTTGATCGGGATCAGCTTGTCGCCATCCCACTCGAGGCCGACGCGCGCGTCGAGCGCCTGACGGACTCTCGTCTCGACGGCGCCCTCGACCGAGCCCTCGGCGATCACGTGGAAGTTGAGCTTCGGCGTGATCACGACCGGGACGGGACCGACGGCGAACGTGATCGGCGTATATCTGATCGGGTTCTTCAGCAGGTCGACGTCGAGCTCGCATCTCGCCTTGCCGGCGACGCGCAGCGTGATGTTCGAGCTCTGTCTGAGGCTGGCGGCGGCGATCGCCTTGACCGTCAGCGGGTGCCAGAAGCCGCCCCACGAGATGCCGATCTCAGAGCCGGCGCTGAGGCCGAGCGTGCCCTTGACGGTCGCCGAGACGCCGCCCTCGCACTTGTACGGCTTCTCGACGTCGCCCTCGGGCTGCGCCGAGGCGCGCGCGCCGAGCGGGCCGGGGCCGACCTCGATCTGCGGGCGCACGGTGATGCGCGCCTGCGGGCCGATCGCCGACAGCGGCGCCTGCGGGCCGGTGACGGTCGCGGTGGCGCCGTCGCGGCTGACGCTCGCGACGGTGATCAGCAGCCCCTGCGGGGTCGCCTTCGTCGGGCCGGAGGCGAGCGTGTCGCCGACGCCGACCTTGCGGCTGGGGTCCGCGAGCGTGACGGTGTAGCCGCCGCTGCCTCTGGTCGCTCTCGTGATCGCCGACTCCTGCGCGACGCGCGTTCTGTTGGAGACGACCTGGACCCAGCGGACGGCGACGATGCCGCGGCCGCCTCTGCGGATGCGCACGTTGGTCGTGCGGTGCTGCGGGAAGGTGACGGTGCTGCCGCGCACGATCCGCTGGCCGGTGACGGTCCAGCGGCCGAAGACGCGCGGGAAGAAGCTGCGGTCTCTGCTGATCCGCCAGCGTCTGCCCTGCGGCCCGGTGACGATC
>DATIOB010000462.1:0-5732 GCA_035473605.1 Conexibacter sp. | reverse complement strand
CGTCTGCGCGCGGCGCTGGCGCTGCTGCTCGTGGTCGCCGCGACGCTCGCCGGCGGCGTGCTCGCGCCCGGCGAGCGCGGCACGCTGCCGAGCGGCGGCCCGCGCCTGACGCTCGCCTCCGACGTCCACAACAACGTGCTCGTGCTGCCGACGCTGCGGCGGATCGCGGCGGGCGGACCGCTCTTCATCGCCGGCGACCTGACCGACCGCGGCACGCCGCTGGAGGCGAGCGTCACGCGCGACGTCGCCGCGATCCGCGCGCCGACGGTGTTCGTGACCGTCAACCACGACTCAGGCCCGCTGGAGCGGTCGCTCGCGCGCGCCGACGCGATCGTGCTGACGCGCTGGGGCCGGCTGCTGCCCGACGGCTCCTACGGCGCGCAGGTCGTCGACGTCGCCGGCCTGCGCGTCGCCGGCTACGACGATCCCTTCACGCGGCGCGAGCCGGGCAGGGAGAGAGGCGCGCGGCCGGAGCCGAGAACGACGCAGGAGCTGCAGGACGCGTTCGCGCGCTGGTTTGCGCCGCTGGAGGCGCGCGTCGACGTCGTGATGGTGCACGAGCCGGCGCTGCTGGAGCCGGTCCTGAGCGGGTTCGAGGAGCGCCCGCCCGACCACCCGATCGCGTTCCTCGTCGGGCACACGCACAGACAGGAGCTGTCGACCCAGCGCAACGTGGTGGTGTTGAACGGCGGCACCGCCGGCGGCGGCGGGACCGGCAACCTGGCCGAGTCGCAGCCGATCGGCGTCGCGCAGCTGCGTTACGCGCTGAACCCGTTCGAGCCGCTCGCCGCCGACCTCGTGACGGTCGACCCGGGCAGCGGCGACGCGAGCGCGCGGCATGAGCGGCTCGACCTGGCGACGGCGCCGGTAGGGTCGCGATGAATGGTCCGCCGTGCAACCGCAGCCGACCTGCCGGCGCTCGCGCGGGCACTCGCGCGCGCCTTCCAGGACGACCCGATCGCGCGCTGGTCGTGCGCGCCTGACGCGCTGCGGCCGTCGCTGCTGGAGCGCTTCTACGCGATCCGGCTGCGGCAGCTGCTGCGCCACGACGAGGTGTGGATGGCGGCTGGCGACGGCGCGGACGGCACGGGTCGCGGCGCGGATGGGGCAGACGCGGGCTCGGCTGACGCAGACGCGGCCGCGCTCGGCGGAGCGCTGTGGCTGCCGCCGGAGGAGTGGCGCACGAGCGTGCGGGAGGATGCGCAGTTGGCGCGTGTCCTGTTGCATCCTCGTCTGCTGCCGCGCTTCCCGCTGGTCGTGCACGGCTTCACGGGCATCGAGCGCCGCCATCCGGTGACGCCGCCGCACTGGTACCTGGCCGTGCTCGGCACCGATCCGGCCGCGCAGGGCCGCGGGATCGGCTCGGCGCTGCTGGCGCCGGTGCTGCAGCGCTGCGACGAGGACGGCCTCGGCGCCTACCTCGAGTCCTCGAAGGAGGAGAACATCGCCTTCTACGCCCGCCACGGCTTTCGCGTCACCGACGTCGTGAGGCTGCCGCGCGGGCCGCGGGCGTGGCTGATGTGGCGCGAGCCGCGGTAGCGCTATCGTCGCCGCGCATGCCCCGCGTCGCCTTCGCCACCTGCACCGAACTGCTCGTGCTCGATCCCGACGACGAGCTGCTCGCGCAGGCGCTGCGCGCGCTCGGCGTCGAGGTCGTCCCGCTCGCCTGGAGCGACGGGCAGGCCGACTGGTCGTCGTTCGACCTCGTGCTGGTGCGCTCGCCGTGGGACTACCACCTGCGCCGCGACGCCTTCGTGCACTGGGCCGCGCGGGTCGAGCGCGAGACGCGCCTGCTCAACAGCGCCGTGACGATCGCCTGGAACACCGACAAGACCTACCTGCGCACGCTCGCCGAGCAGGGCGTCCCGACGGTCCCGACGGCGTGGGTCGAGCGGGTGGATGCCGCCTCGAGCGCTGCGCCCGGCGACCCGCCGGGCGCCGACGCTGGGGCAGCCGGCGGCGCGCCGGCCGCCGGGGCGGGGCGCGGCGCAGCGCCTGACCTCGCCGCGCTGCTCGCCGCGCGCGGCTGGTCCGACGGCGAGGCGATCGTGAAGCCGTCGATCGGGCTCGGCTCCTCGGGGCTGCTGCGCGTCGCGCCCGGCGACCCCGACGGTTCCGGCCGGCGCCACCTCGCGGAGCTGGCGGAGGACGGCACCGCGATGGTGCAGCCGTTCATCCCCTCGCTGCCGGTCGCGGGCGAGCTGTCGCTCGTCTTCTTCGAGCGCGAGCTGAGCCACGTCGTGCGCAAGCGGCCGGCGGCCGGCGAGTTCCGCGTGCAGCCGGACTTCGGCGCCGTCACGACCGCCGACGAGGCGAGCCCGCGCGAACGCGAGATCGCCGCGCAGGCGCTCGCCTGCGTCGCCGGCGACGAGCTGCTGTACGCCCGCGTCGATCTCGTCGCGGGACCCGCGGACGAGGTCTGGCTGATGGAGCTGGAGCTGGTCGAGCCGACGCTCTACTTCGCCGCCGTGCCGGGCAGCGCCGAGCGCTTCGCGCGGCTGGTGGCCGCCGCGGCCGGAGCCTGACCGCCGCCGCTTCGCGCGCCTGGTCGCCGCCGCGGCCGGAGCCTGACCGCCGACCGCGGCGCACGACTCCGACACATGCTCGCCCGATCCGTCGCGTAGGTTGGCGCGGATGGCGCGCCTCGTCCACCGACTGCCGCTGCTGCGCCGCCGGCGTCAGGCCAAGCCGCTCCCGCCGCTGCCGACGCTCGAGCGCGAGCCGTCCGCCGGAGCCTTCGCCGGCGACGAGCGGATGCCGCGCCGCAGTGCTGCCGATGCCCGCGCGCGACCCCGCCGTCGCCTCGCGGTCGAACTGCTGCTGCTCGGGCTGGGAGCGGCGGTGCTCGCGGTCGCGATGCACTGGCCGCTCGTCCTCCACCTCGGCGACCACGTCGCGAAGGACCTCGGCGACCCGCTGTCGCAGGCGTGGCAGGTCGCGTGGGGCGGACATGCGCTCACGCACCAGCCGCTGCGCTTCTTCGACGCGAACCAGTTCTATCCGTACGCCGACACGCTCGCCTTCTCCGACGCGCTGATCGGCTACGCCCCCAGCGGCCTGGTCGGAGACGGAGCCCACGCCGCGATCGTCCGCTACGACCTGCTCTACCTGTTCGCCTACGCGCTCTCGTTCGCCGGGGCGTACCTGCTCGCGCGCACGCTCGGCGCGACGCCGCCGGCCGCGATCGTCGCCGGCGCCGCGTTCGCCTTCTCGCCGTGGCGGCTGGAGCAGGCCGGCCACCTGCACGTCATCTCCAGCGGCGGGGTCGCGCTCGCGCTCGCGCTGCTCGTGCGCGGCTGGCGACGCGCATCGGCCGCGCTGGTGCTCGCCGGCTGGGTCGTCGCGTCGTGGCAGCTGTCGCTCGGCTGGACGCTCGGTCTCCAGCTCGCCTACCTGCTGCTCGCGCTCGCGCTCGTGCTGCTCGCGCGACGGTGGTGGCTGGGGCGGCGGGCGCGGGCCGCACCGGCGCCCCTCCCCCGCGCGCTGCTCGCCGCGACCGCCGCCGGCGCGCTGCTGTTCGCCGTCGTCGGCGTCGCGATCGGGCGCGTCTACCTGCGCGTCGCCGACGCCTTTCCGAGCGCTCGCAGAGGGCCCGAGCTGGTCGCCGCCTACTCCGGCGGGCCGCTCGAGTTCCTCGCCGCGGGGCGCGACAGCCTCGTCTGGGGCGATCTGTCCGCGCCGCTGCGCGACGACCTCGCGGCGGTCGCGGAGCAGTCGCTCTTCCCCGGGCTCGCGATCGTGCTGCTGGCCGTGCTCGGCGCCGGCTGGGGCCGCTGGTCGCGCGCGCTGCGGATCGGCCTCGCCGCCGCGGTCGTCACAACCGCCGTGCTCGCGCTCGGCTACGCCGACGCCGATCTGCGCCTGCTGTTCCCCTACGGCTGGCTGTCGCTGCTGCCCGGCTGGGACGCGATCCGCACCCCCGGCCGCCTGATGACGCTGACGACGCTGGCGCTGGCGCTGCTCGCCGCCGCCGGCACGCAGCGGCTGGCCGAGCGGTGGCGCTGGGCGCCGCTGCCGCTGGTGCTGCTGGTGCTCGTCGAGGGCAGCGCCTTCTCGCTCGACGGCGGCCGCCTGAGCGGTCCGCCGCATCCGTCCGTCCCGCGCGCCCCGGCCGGGCTTGCCGCCGCCACGCCGCCGCTGCTGCAGCTGCCGCTGACCGCCGAGGACAACCGCCGCTACCTGCTGTGGTCGACCGACGGCTTCCCGCGCATGGTCAACGGACGCAGCTCCACGATCCCGCCGGCGTTCGCCGCGCTCGGTCCGCGCATCGCCGGCTTCCCCGACGCCTCCTCGGTCGCACGCCTGCGCGCCCTGCGCGTGCGCACCGTCGTGCTGCACACCGATCGGCTCGCGGGGACGCCCTGGGCCGGCTGGGCGCAACGCCCGTGGCGCGCGCTCGGCCTCTCACGCGAGCTGAGGGACGGCCTCGTGCTCTTCGGTATCCCCCCGTTGCGACGCTGACAGCGATGTTCCAGCTGGAACAGGAGTGTCGCGCGGCGCACGCGCGACGAGCACCAGCAACAGCAGCCCGACAACCGCGCCGACCGCGAACAGCGCCGCCGCGCCGCCGTCGCCGGTGATCACCGCCGGCACGTCCCACAGCGCCGGCGCGCTGCAGGCGACGGCGAGCCACAGCGCGAGCGCGGCGAGCGCGACGGGGACGTCGTTGGCGCGAGGGACAGCCGCGGAAGCCCTCCCCCACGGCAGCGCGAGCGCGAACGCGACGACGACGCAGGCGAGCACCGGCAGCATCGTCGCCCAGCCGTTGCCGAGGCCGACGGCGCTCAGCAGCGTGTTCGTGAAGAGGTCCTCGCCGATCAGTCTCGCCCAGGCGCCGGCGCTGTCGGGATCGCCGATCAGCGGCCGCGTGAGCGTCGCGGCCAGCAGCAGCGTGACCGACGGGCCGAGCAGCGCCGCGCAGAGCGCCGGTCGCGCGCGCCAAGCCGACGCGAAGCCGAGCGCGACGAACGGCAGCAGCGGGATCAGGAAGCGCGGCCCGGGCGTGCCGCCGCCGAACGGCGTCCAGTAGCCGGAGTCGTAGAGCAGGTAGGCGAGCGCGACCCCGCCGGCCAGCAGCGCCTCGGCCCGGTGGCCGCGACGGTGCAGCAGCACCAGTCCGTAGACGCCGACGGCCGCGACCGGTGCGATCGTCAGCAGGCCGCGCGCCGACACCAGCAGCTCCAGCGCCGTCGCCGGCTCGGGCAGCGCGATGCCGAAGAAGTGGGCGTCGTTGAGGCCGAGCTGCGCGTGACCGCTGCGACCGGAGACGCGCACCGCGCCCGTGTAGGAGTTGTGCCACAGCGTCCCGAACGCCCACAGGTTGTACGCCGCCAGCGGCAGCACGCCGGCGATCACGCCGCCCGCGTAGGCGCCGCCGCGCCGCAGCCGCGCCGGCCAGCTCGCCAGCACGCCGCCGCGGAAGGTCGCGTAGAGGCCGACGAGCGCACCGGCGATCGCGAGCGGGTACTCGACCAGCACCGCCAGGCCCGCCAGCAGCCCGGCGAGCGCGACGAGGCCGAGCCGCGGCGGACCGGCGCGCTCGCGCAGCAGCAGCGCGAAGGCGCCGAAGGCGAGCGCCGCGGCGAGCAGGTGGCCGAACAGCTGCGTCGCGAACGGCAGCACGAGCGTGCCGGCGCCGAGCGTGACCGCCGCCGCGAGCCCGCCGCCGCCCGCCAGCCGCTGGCCGGCCCAGCCGACCATCCCGAGCAGCAGCAGCGCCGGCAGCACCGCGC
>DATIOB010000461.1:0-11110 GCA_035473605.1 Conexibacter sp. | reverse complement strand
GCCGCGCGCGAGCATCCCGTGGACCATCCCCGCGAGCGCGCCGACGCCGTCGACGATCGCCGCGTCGACGACTCGCCCGCGGCCGCTGCGGCGGGCGTCGAGCAGCGCGCAGAGGAGGCCGAAGGCGAGCAGCGCCCCGCCGCCGCCGAAGTCGCCGAGCAGGTTGAGCGGCGGGACGGGGCGCTCGTCGGCGCGGCCGATCGCGTGCAGGACGCCGGTGATCGCGAGGTAGGTGATGTCGTGGCCGGCGGTCTGGGCGCGCGGGCCGGACTGGCCCCAGCCGGTCATGCGGCCGTAGACGAGCCGGGGGTTGCGCGCCATGCAGGCGGCCGGTCCGAGCCCGAGGCGCTCGGCGACGCCGGGGCGGAAGCCCTCGATCAGCGCGTCGGCGCCGGCGACGAGGTCGAGCACGGCGGCGCTGCCGGCGGGGGTCTTGAGGTCGAGCGTCAGCTCGCGCCGGCTGCGGTCGAGCACCGGCGAGCTGCCCCACGCGTCGGGGTGGCCGCCGGGGCGGCGCACGACCGTCACCTCCGCGCCGGCGTCGGCGAGCAGCATGCCGCAGAAGGGAGCGGGGCCGATCCCGGCCAGCTCGACGACGCGGATGCCCGCCAGCGGTCGCGCCGCGGCGGTCTCGTCACCGGCTGAGGCCGCGGCCGCGCCGCTCATCGCGGCGCCATCCGCAGCGCGCCGTCGAGCCGGATCACCTCGCCGTTGAGCATCCGGTTGGCGGCGACCTGCGCGACCAGCTCGGCGTACTCGGCGGGGTCGCCGAGGCGGGCCGGGAAGGGGACGGTGCCGGCCAGCGAGGAGCGCGCCGCCTCCGGCAGCCCGGCCAGCATCGGGGTGTCGAAGAGGCCGGGCGCGATCGTCACCACGCGCACGCCGGAGCGCGCCAGCTCACGCGCGGCCGGCAGCGTCACGGCCGCGACGCCGCCCTTGGAGGCGGCGTAGGCGATCTGCCCGATCTGGCCGTCGTAGGCGGCGATCGAGGCGGTGTTGACGCAGAGCCCGCGCTCGCCGTCGGCGTCGGGCTCGTTGGCCGCCATCGCCGCCGCCGCGACGCGCAGGCAGTTGACCGTCCCGAGCAGGTTGACCTCGATCACCCGCGCGAAGGTCTCCAGCGGCGTGGCGCCGTCCCGGCCGACGAGCTTCGCCGGCGTGCCGACCCCGGCGCAGACGACCGAGAGCCGCAGCCCGCTCCCAGCGGCCTCCGCCGCGTGCGCGACGGCGGCCTCGACCGAGCCGGCGTCGGTCACGTCGGTCGGCTGCGCGGTCGCGCCGACCTCAGCGGCGAGCGTCCGCGCGCGCTCCTCGTCGCGGTCGGCGATCGTGACCGCGGCGCCGGCGGCCGCCAGCCGCCGCACCGTCGCAGCGCCCAGCCCCGAGGCGCCGCCGAAGACGACCGCGCCCGCTCCTCGAATCTCCATCAGCCGCCCTCTCGTTCACGTGGGAATGGAGATGAAAAGTATATATAGGATTAATGGAGGGCGTGCAGGCGCAGTGCGAGGTGCAGCTCGAGCGCGCGGGTGGGGTCGTTCCAGCCGGGCAGCAGCGCGGTCGCCTTGTCGAGCCGCTGGCGCAGCGTGTTGGGGTGGACGTGCAGGGCGGCCGCGGCGGCGCTGGTGCTGTGGCCGCAGTCGAAGAACGTCAGCAGCGTGCGCGTCAGCTCGGTGCCGCGCCGCTCGTCCCAGGCCACCAGCGGCGCGAGCGCGCCGTCGACGAAGCCCTGCACCTGCGCCCGTCCCTGCTCGCTGAGCAGCAGGGCGTAGGGCGCCAGCTCCGTCTCGCTCGCGACCGTCCCCTCGCGGCCGAGGTTGACGAGCAGCCGCAGGCACTGACTGGCGCGGCGGTGGCTCTCGGGCAGCTGAGCGAGGTCGTCGGCGACGGCGAGCGCAGCCGTCACCGGGCTCGGCGAGGAGCCGGCGAGGTCGCTGCGCAGCCGCTGTGCGGTCACTTCGGCGCCGGCGGCCGGGAGGATCGCGACCAGCTCGCCGTTGAGGTGGCCGACGAGGCCGGTCGGCGCCAACGCGGCGCGCGCGACGTTCGCGGCGTGCGGCTCGTGCGCGGCCGGCAGGCGCAGCGCGATCACGCAGAGCCGATCGTCGAGCGGGAGCCCCTGCCGCCGCGCCTCGCGCGCGAGCGCCGCCGGGTCGGTCTGCGGCTGCGCCAGCAGGCCGGTGACGAGGTCGCCCATCGCGCGCTGCTCGGCGGCGGCGACGCGCTCGCGCGAGAGCAGCACCAGCGCGACCACGACGGCCGCCCGCTCCAGCATCCGCAGCTGGCCCGGGGAGAGGGGATCGCTGCGCCACAGCACGAGGCCGCCCTCGCCGCCGGCCGCCGGCGCCGCGGTCGAGACGACCCAGGCGCCGAGCGGCTCGACGTGGACCGAGCGGCCGAGCTGGGCCGAGCGCCCCAGCGCCTCGCGCAGCTGCGCCGGCAGCTCGGCGGCGTCGGGCGCCTGCGCGGAGCCGGCGAGCGGCGCCAGCGCGGCGCCGGCGACGAGCACCGGGCCGTTCAGCTCGCGCGCGACGACGTCGGCGAGGTCGGCCAGGTCGCCGCCGGCCGCCAGCAGCGCGGTCAGCTGCTCGTGCACGTCGGCGGCCGACTGGATCTCGCGCGTGCGCGCCTGCAGCTCCGCGTTGGCGCGCTGCTCGCGTTCGAGCGCCTCGCGGCTCTCCTGGAAGAGGCGGGCGTTCTCGATCGCGGCGGCGGCGTGCGCGCCGAGCGAGTCGAGCAGCGCGATCTGCGGCGGCGCGTAGGTGCGCTGGTAGCGGTCGGCGACGAACAGCACGCCGATAACGCCGCCGTCGGCCATCAGCGGCACGCCCAGCAGCGAGTCGATGTGCTCGGCGAGCACGCCGTGGTCGATCCCGCCGCTGTGGCGGAAGCGGTCGTCGCGGGCGTAGTCGCTGGAGAAGCGCGGCCGCTTGTCGGCCGCGACGAGCCCGCAGATGCCGACCCCGGCCGGCACGCGGATGCGCGCGAAGTCCTCCGAGAAGGAGCCCTCGGTCGCGCGCACGTAGAAGTCCTCGCGCTCGGGGTCGTAGATCGACAGGTAGCCGACGTCGCTGGAGAGCAGCTGGCGCGCGCGCCGCACGATCGCCTGCAGCACGCGGTCGACGTCGCGCAGCGCGGTCAGGTCGTGCGCGGTCTCGTAGAGCGCCAGCAGCTCGCTCTCGCGGGCGCGGTGGTGCTCGAGCTGCCGCAGCAGCTCGTCGCGGTCGTCGTGCTCGGGAACGCTCATCGCGGGAAGGAAGTGGACATGGGAAGGCTCATGGTGACTGAGATGCGGAGAGTTCACCATAGTGACACGCGATCAGTGGAGATCTGCACATTGCGACGTACCGACGGTCCGCCGTAGCGTGGTGACAGTCCCGCCGCGCCCTGCGGCCGGCGGGTGACATTCCGGTTCTGAGGAGAGCTATGCGGATCGAAGTGGGTGTGGACGTCGGCGGCACGTTCACCGACGCGGTGGTGACGGCCGACGGAGAGCTGATCCGGGCCAAGGCCTACTCGACCAAGGACGTGACGAGCGGCATCCTCGACGTGCTCGGCCGCGCGCGCGAGCAGCTGGAGCTGGAGGAGCACGTCTTCTACGGCGCGATCGAGAAGTTCGTGCTCGGCAACACGATCGTCACGAACGTGATCGACGAGCTGCGCTTCCCCGCCGTCGGGCTGCTCACGACCAACGGCTTCAAGGACACGCTGCGGATCGCGCGCTCCAACCGCGGCCCCTCGCGCGACGCGCACGCCAACGCCGCGCCGCCCGAGATCGTCGGCCGCGACCGCATCGCCGAGATCGCCGAGCGGGTCGACGTCGACGGGAACGTGCTGCGCGCGGTCGACGCCGACGCGGCGCGCACCGCGATCGCCGAGCTGCTGGAGCGCGGCGTCGAGGCGATCGCCATCTGCTTTCTGTGGTCGTTCAAGAACTCCGCCAACGAGCAGGCGGCCGCCGCGCTCGTGCGCGAGCTGGCCCCCGACCTGCCGGTGACGCTCTCCAGCGAGCTGGCGCCGGTCTACCGCGAGTACGAGCGGATGGTCACGACCGTGCTCGACGCGGCCTGCAAGCCGGTCGTCGCGACCCACTTCGAGCAGCTCGACGCGGCGCTGCGCGAGCGCGGCCTCGCCAGCGGGCTCAAGCTGATGCAGGTCGACGGCGGCTTCCTGTCGGTCGAGGAGGCCGGCAAGACGCCGATCAAGATGTTCAACTCCGGCCCCGTCGGCGGCGTCGAGGGCGCGCGCCGGCTCGGCGACTCGCTCGGCCTCAGACGGGTCGTGACCGCTGACATGGGCGGCACCAGCTTCGACGCGGCGATCATCAGCGACGGCGCCTACCGCGTCCTGCCGCGCGCGCAGATGGGCGAGTTCCCGACCGCCCTGACCGCGGTCGACATCAGCTCGATCGGCGCCGGCGGCGGCTCGATCGCCTGGATCGACTCGCGCGGCCTGATGCGCGTCGGCCCCAAGAGCGCCGGCTCGGTCCCCGGACCGGCCTGCTACGGGCGCGGCGGCGAGGCGCCGACCGTCACCGACGCGACCGTCGCGATGGGGCTGATCGACCCCGACTACTTCCTCGGCGGCACGATCGCGCTCGACCGCGAAAAGGCGCGCGTGGCGATCGAGACGGTCGCGACGCCGCTCGGCTACGACGTCGACGCGGCGGCCGGGGGCATCTACCGCCTCACGACCGTGCAGATGGCGAACGCGATCCGCGCGCTGACCGTCAACCGCGGCCACGACCCGCGCGAGTTCACGATGGTCTCCTTCGGCGGCGCCTGCGGCCTCTTCGCCGCCGAGATCGCGCGCGAGTGCGACGTCGCCCGCGTCGTCGTGCCGGCGGCGGCGTCGGTCTTCAGCGCCTTCGGGCTGCTGCACGCCGACTCCGTCTTCACCGCCGTGCAGACGACCCCGTGGAGCTTCGCGCAGAGCGCCGAGGACCTCGAGCTGGCCTACGCGGGGCTGGAGGCGCGCGTGCAGGAGTGGTTCGGCGCCGACGCGATCGCCCCGGACACGCGCGAGGTCGTGCGCGAGGCCGACATGAAGTTCGCCGGCCAGGTCTTCGAGGTCACCACGACGCTTCCGGCCGACCCCTTCACCGAGGGGCTCAAGGACCAGGTGCGCCAGCGCTTCGTCGCCGACTACGAGGCCGAGTTCGGCGAGGGGACGGCCTGGACGGAGGCCGAGGTCGTCGTCACGAACACGCGCGTGAAGGGGATCGGCCGCTTCGGCTCGGCCGAGAGCGCGCCGGTGCAGGTGGCGCTCGACGGCGAGCGGCCGCAGCGCCGCCGCGAGATCGTCGAGCCGATGAGCGGCCGGCGGCGCGAGGTCGACGTCCACCGCGGCCTGGCGCTCGGCGAGCGCCGCGACGGCCCCTGCGTCGTCGAGGAGCCCGACACCAACCTCTACGTCCCCGAGGGCGCGACGATCGCGCGCGACGCGCACGCCAACTACATCATCGACCTGCCGGCCCGCGGCTGAGCGCGCGACGCGCGAGGAGAGACAGACCATGAGCACGATCGACACCGCGCCGCCCGCAGCGACCACCCCGACCGCGCAGCAGGGACGCGCGCACGATCCCGTCACGCTCGAGGTGATCCGCATGCGGCTCGACGCGATCGTCGACGAGATGGCGATCGCGATGATGCGCTCGTCCGGCTCGCCGGTGATCACGGAGTCGGGCGACTTCAACACCGCGCTGTTCGATGCCGACGGCCGCATCTACGCGTACTCCAACTACGTCCAGTTCCACATCGGCTCCGCGAGCGTCGCGCTCAGAGGCCTGCTCGACGCCGTCCCGATCGAGCAGATGGAGCCCGGCGACGCCTTCATCAGCAACGACTCGCACACCGCCGGCTCGACCCACCCGCCGGACGTCTCGGTGATCACGCCGATCTTCCACGCGGACCGCGTCGTCGGCTTCGCGCAGTCGCAGGCGCACCTGCTCGACATCGGCGGGATGAACCCCGGCGGCTTCGCGCCGAGCGCCGTCGACTGCTTCGCCGAGGCGCTGCGGATGCCGCCCGGCGTCAAGTGCTACGAGCGCGGCGAGCCGGTCGAGTCGGTCCGCCGCATGATCGTCAACAACGTGCGGCTGCCGGTCCCGTTCTGGAACGACGTGCGCAGCCTCGTCGCGTCCAACAACACCGGCGCCCGCCGCCTGACCGCGACGATCGACGAGTTCGGCGCCGAGGCCTTCACGCAGTACGCCGAGCTGGCGATCGAGGCGGCGCGGCAGGTCGTCGCCGAGCGGATCGGGCAGCTGCCGGACGGCGTCTACGAGGCGACCGAGTGGCAGGAGGGCGACGGCAAGGTCGACGAGCTGCTGCCGATCCGTTGCCGCATGACGATCGACGGCGAGCACCTGCACTTCGACTTCTCGGAGTCGAGCCCGCAGGTCGCAGGCTTCGTCAACTGCTCCTACGGCGCGCTCGTCGGCAGCGTCGCGACGGGGATGAACCCGGCGCTCGCGTGGGACCTGCCGTTCAACCAGGGCGTGCTCGGCCCGGTCGAGATCACCGCCGCGAAGGCCAGCATCGTCAACCCCGACGTGCCGGCGCCGGCCAGCAACGGCCACCTGACCGTCGGCGGCCGCGTCACGCGGCTGGTGACGCTGCTGCTCAACCGCGTCGTCGAGCGCAGCGCCGACGCCGAGCTGCGCGGCCGCGCGCAGGGGATCTGGGCCGACTCGTGGACCGGCGGCATCTCCGCCGGCACGCGCACCGACACCGGCGAGTACTTCGTCCTCTTCAACATGGACGGCGGGCTGATGGGGGCCGGCGCGCAGGCCGCCGGCGACGGCCTCGACGGCTCCGGCATGACGACGCAGATCAGCAACATGGTCCCCGACGTCGAGATGAACGAGCTGATGTATCCCGTCCTCTACCTGTGGAAGCGGGTCGACGCGGCGACCGGCGGCCCCGGCGCCCAGCGCGGCGGGCTCGGCGTCGACTACGCCTGGACGCTGCGCAACTGCGACGAGGTCCTGCACACCGTCTTCTGCCCCTGCGCGCAGGTGCCGGCCGGCGGTTACGGCGGCGCCTACCCGGGCGGCGGCGGCGAGCAGAGCATCCTGCGCGAGGTCGACGTCGACGGCGTGATCGCGCGCGGCGAGGCGGCCGACGCCGAGCGTCTCGCGCCGACCGGCACGGAGCTGCTGGAGCTGGTGCAGCAGGGCCTGACGATCCGCGCCGGCGACGTCTTCCGCCAGCGGATCGCGGGCGGCGGCGGCTACGGCGACCCGCTGCTGCGCGATCCCGCCGCGGTCGCCGCCGACGTGCGCGACGGGTACGTCCCCGCCGCCGCCGCGGAGTCGGCCTACGGCGTCGCGCTCGCGGCCGACGGCAGCGCCGACGCGGAGGCCACCGCGCGGCTGCGGCACGAAGCGCGCTCGCGCCGGCTCGGGCACGAGCCGGCGGCCGCGGTCGCGGTCGCCAGCTACGACGAGCTGCGGCGCGAGCCCGGCGACGACGGCCCGCACGGCGTGCGCGCCGCGGCCGGCGGCTGGGCCTGCCGCGTCTGCGAGGGCGCCCTCGGCGACGGCGACGACTGGGCCGCCGGCGCGCTCACGCGCGAGAGCGTCGCGTCCGAGCGCCTCGACGAGCTGGGGATCCGCGTCCGCCCGCGCGAGCAGGTGCGGCTGCAGGAGCACCTCTGCCCGAGCTGCGGCAGCGCGCTCGACGTGCGCGTGACGGTGGCGGGGTAGACCGTGACGGTGCAGAGTCATTGGCAGGAGGCGCTCGACGCCGTCGACGGCGCTCCGCGGCGGCAGGGGCCGCTGCGCGGGGTGACCGTGCTCGACGTCACGCGCGTCGTCGCCGGTCCCTACTGCGCGATGATGCTCGGCGACCTCGGCGCGACCGTGATCAAGGTCGAGAACCCCGCGGAGCCCGACTACGCGCGCGACTTCCCGCCGTTCGTCGGCGCCGGAGACGACCGCTTCAGCGCCTTCTTCGCGCAGTACAACCGCAACAAGCTCGGGATCACGCTCGACCTCAAGTCGGCGGAGGGACAGGAGCTGCTGCGCGCGCTGGTGCGGCGCAGCGACGTGCTGGTGGAGAACTTCCGCGCCGGCACGATGGACCGCCTCGGCCTCGGCTTCGAGGCGCTGCGGGAGGAGAACCCGGCGCTCGTCTACACCGCGATCTCCGGCTTCGGCCAGTACGGCCCCAGCTCGCGCAAGCCGGCCTACGACAACAGCGGCCAGGCGACCGGCGGACTGTGGTCGATGAACGGCTACCCGGACCGCGAGCCGGCGCGCGTCGGCACGATCATCGGCGACCTGTCGGCCTCGCTGTACGCCGCCTTCGGCACCGTCTCGGCGCTGCGCGAGGCCGAGCGGACCGGCGTCGGCCAGCTCGTCGACGTCTCGCAGCAGGACGCCGTCCTGTCGCTGACCGAGACGGCCGTCGTCGACTACACCGTCGCCGGCAGAGTCGCCGGGCCGCTCGGCAACGACCATCCCTTCGTGCGGCCGTACGGGCTGTTCCCGTGCAAGGACGGCCACGTCTTCTTCGGCGGCTACACGCAGAAGCTGTGGCGCGAGAGCTGCGAGCTGTTCGGCGCCGCCGAGCTGGTCGACGACCCCGAGATCGCGACGATGGAGCAGCGCTTCGACGAGGCGACCTACCAGCGCCGCGTCAAGCCGATCGTCGAGGGCTGGTTCGCGACGCGCACGAAGGCCGAACTGGAGCAGATCGCCGGCGACCGCATCCCGCTCAGCGCCGTCAAGGACATCGGCGAGGTCGTCAGAGATCCGCAGATCGCCGCGCGCGAGATGGTCGTCGACGTCGACTACCCCGGCGGCGCGGTCGGCATGTTCGGGCTGCCGGTCAAGCTCAGCGAGACGCCGGGCGACCCGCGCGCGCAGGCGCCGGCGAGCGGGCAGCACAACGACGACGTGCTCGGCGCGGCGCTCGGCCTCTCCGCCGAGCGGCTCGCCGAGCTGCGCGAGCGCGGGGTGATCTGAGCGATGTCGATCGCCTACGAGGTCGCCGACGGGATCGCCGAGATCCGCTTCGACCGCCCCGAGAAGCTCAACGCGCTGACGCTCGCGATGTACGAGCAGCTGGGGGAGGCGTGGCTCGCCGCGCGCGACGATCCGGCCGTCCGCGTCGTGCTGCTGAGCGGCGCCGGCGAGCGCGCCTTCTGCGTCGGCGCCGACCTGCACGAGTCGATCCCCGCGCTCGCCTCCGATCAGTTCGACATCTCGCGGTGGGATCCGGCGCACCTCAAGGGCGTCCCCTTCTACAAGCCGATCGTCGCGGCGGTGGGCGGTCTCTGTCTCGGCGGCGGCTTCGAGCTGCTGCTGGCGACCGACATCCGCATCGCCTCCAGCGACGCCAGCTTCGGGCTGCCGGAGCCGTCGATGGGGTTCGTCCCCGCCGGCGGCACGCTCGTGCGGCTGCAGCGCCAGATCGGCTACGCCGCCGCGATGGAGCTGCTGCTGACCGGCGCGCGCTTCGACGCCGACCACCTGCTGCGCGTCGGCGTGCTCAACCGCGTCGTCGCGCCCGAGCAGCTCGATGCGACTGCGCGCGGGATCGCCGCGGGGATCGCCGCGCTCAGCGCGCAGGCGGTCCAGACGATCAAGGAGAGCGTGCTGACGCTCGCCGACCTGCCGGCCGACGAGGCGTTCGCGCGCGAGGCCGCGCTCGGCCAGAGGACCTTCACCAGCGACGACGCGCGCGAGGGCCTGCGGGCCTTCGCGGAGCGCCGCGCGCCGGACTTCCGCGGCTCGGCCGGCAGCTGAACCGCCACCAGAACCCTTCAGGGAGAGACCGATGTCTGTCAACAGCCGCCTGCCCGGCTTCTACAAGCTCGCGCTCGACGAGCGCTTCGCCGCCCTCGCCGAGGCCGCGGGCACCGACCCCGCCGCGCTGGAGGACCTGCGCGCCGAGCGCGACGCGATCCTGCCGATCGCCGACGGGATGGTCGAGAACGCCGTCGGCCTGATGCCGGTCCCGCTCGGGATCGGCGCGAACTTCCGCGTCAACGGCCGCGACCACCTCGTGCCGATGGCGAGCGAGGAGCCGTCGGTGATCGCCGCCGCCAGCAACCTCGCGCAGGTCGCGCGCGAGCGCGGCGGCTTCTTCTGCTCCACGACCGCGCCGCTGATGATCGCCCAGGTGCAGGTGCTCGACGTCGCCGACCCGCACGCCGCGAAGCTGCGCCTGCACGAGCACCGCGACGAGCTGCTGGCCGCCGCCGACGAGCAGGACCCCGTGCTGGTGCGGCTCGGCGGCGGCGCGCGCGAGCTGGAGGTGCGCGTGATCGAGGGGCCGCAGGAGACGCACGTCGTCGTCCACCTCGTCGTCGACGTCGGCGACGCGATGGGCGCCAACGCGGTCAACACGATGGCCGAGGCGCTCGCCCCGCGGATCGCCGAGATCGCGCGCGGCCGCGTGCTGCTGCGGATCCTCTCCAACAAGGCCGACCGCCGCCTCGCGCGCGCCCGCGCAGTCTTCGCCGCCGAGAAGCTCGGCGGGCCGCAGGTGGTCGACGGGATCGTCGAGGCCTACCAGCTCGCGGCCGACGACTCCTACCGCGCCGCGACGCACAACAAGGGGATCATGAACGGCATCAGCGCCGTCGTGCTGGCGACCGGCAACGACACGCGCGCGGTCGAGGCCGGCTGCCACAGCCACGCGGTCCGCGACGGCCGCTACACGACCCTCTCGCACATGGAGCGCGACGCCGACGGCGACCTTGTCGCGACGCTCGAGGTGCCGATGCCGGTCGGCCTCGTCGGCGGCGCGACGAAGACCCACCCGACCGCGCGCGCCGCCGTCAGGCTGCTCGCCGTCGAGACGGCCGCCGAGCTGGCGCAGATCGTCGTCGCCGTCGGGCTCGCGCAGAACGTCGGCGCGCTGCGGGCGCTGGCGACCGAGGGGATCCAGCGCGGCCACATGACGCTCCACGCCCGCAACGTCGCGATCGCCGCGGGCGCCGCGCCCGGCGAGGTCGACGCGGTCGTGCGGCGGCTGGTCGCCGACGGCGCGGTCCGCGCCGACCGCGCCGAGGCCGCGCTCAGCGAGCTGCGCGCGGGCGCGCCGGCCTGATGCGCCCGGCCGGCGACGGCCGGGGTGCCGGTCGACGTCGTCGTCTCGTG
>DATIOB010000460.1:0-6267 GCA_035473605.1 Conexibacter sp. | reverse complement strand
CGCCGCAGCGGCGCGTGGTCGCGTACGACCGCCGCGCGAACTCGCGCAGCGGCCGTCCGCCGTCGCAGCCGGGCGTGACCGGACTGGCCGAGCAGGCCGACGACGCCCGCGCGGTGCTCGACCGCCTCGGGATCGAGCGCGCCGCGGTGCTCGGCACCAGCGGCGGCGGCTGCATCGCGCTCGAGCTGGCTCGCCGCCACCCGCAGCGCGTCGAGCGCCTGCTGCTGCACGAGCCGGCGCTCGTGCACGCGCTCCCCGACGGCGCGCAGCTGCACGCCGCGCTCAGCGAGCAGCTGCGCGCGAACAGCGCCGAGCGCGGGCCGGAGGCGGCGCTGGAGGCGTTCCTGCGCTTCGCCTACGGCGACGAGCCGTGGGAGCTGCTGCCGGCCGCGGTCGCCCGCCGCATCCTCGCCAACGGCGCGGTCTTCGTCGAGCAGGAGTTCGAGGCGCTGACCTCCGCGCGGCCGCCCGCGCCGGGCGAGTGGCTGCCGCGGGCCGTGCTGCTGCGCGGCACCGCCAGCCCGCCGTTCCTGACCCCGCTCTGCGAGCGCGTCGCCGACGTGCTGGCGGCGCCGGTTCGGATCGTGCCCGGCGGCCATCTCGGCTACTTCACCCACCCGGGCCCGTTCGCGCAGGCCCTGCTCACCGCAACCGAGGAGAACCGATGACGACCGATGTCCAGCAGGGGGTCGCCGCCAGCCAGGCGGGAATGCTGCAGCTCGAGCTGACGCTCGTGACGCTGCGCCACCTCGTGCCGCTCGCGGAGATGCGCCCGCTGCTCCACGAGCACCACGACTACGTCGAGGCGCTGGAGCGCGACGGCCACCTGTTCGGGTCCGGCCCGATCCTCGACGAGGACGGCGACGCGGTCGGCACGAGCATGTGGATCGTGCGCGCCGACCCCGTCGCGGCCGCCGCGCTCGCGGCCGCGGACCCGCTCTGCAGAGCCGGCATGCGCAGCGTCGAAACCGCGCGATGGCGTCTCAACATGGGCTCGCTGAACGTGCGCGTGAAGATGTCGGACGGCACCGTCGAGGTCGGCTGAGCGGCACGATGGCGATCATCGACTTCTTCGACCGCGGCGTCGCGCTCGACCCGGGCGCGCCGTGCCTGACGGAGGGCGCGCGCACGCTCAGCCACGCGCAGGCGGACGCCTGGTCGCACCGCATCGCGGGCGCGCTGGCGCGCGACGGCGTCGGCGACGGCGCGCGCGTGGCGGTGCTCACCCCCAACTGCGCCAACGGCTTCCTCGCGATGCTGGGGATCTGGCGCGCGGGCGCCGCCTGGCTGCCGCTCAACGCGCGCAACTCGCTGTTCGCCAACCGCGACGTCGTTGCGCACGCCGAGCCGGCCGCGCTGTTCTTCCACTCCGACCACGTCGAGCAGGCGTTCGCGCTGCGCGACGCCGTGCCGGCGCTGCGGCTGCTGGTCTGTGTCGACCGCGAGCTGGAGCAGGCGCCGGAGCTGCTCACGTGGGCGGCCGACGGCCCCGCGCGCTTCGCGACGCCGCCGCGCGGGCCGGAGTCGCTCGCGGTGCTGATGAGCACCGGCGGGACGACCGGGCAGCCGAAGGCGGTGATGCTGCCGGACCGCAGCTTCGACGCGATGGCGGCCAACTTCCTGCACGCGATGCCGGCGAGCGACGAGCAGCGGCCGGTCCACCTGATCGCGGCGCCGATGACGCACGGCGCCGGCTTCTGCGCGATCCCGCTGATGGCGGCCGGCGCGCACCACGTGCTGCTGCCGGCGTTCGAGATCGGGGACCTGCTCGCGGCGATCGCGCGGCACGCGGTGACGCACGTCTTCTTCCCGCCGACGGTGATCTACAGCATGCTCTCGCACGCGCGCGTGCGAGAGCACGACTACGGCTCGCTGCGGCACATGATCTACGCCGCCGCGCCGATGTCGGTCGAGAAGCTGCGGGAGGCGATCGACGTCTTCGGCCCGGTGATGAGCCAGGTCTTCGGCCAGGCCGAGGCGCCGCTGACCTGCACCGCGCTGACGCCGGCCGCGCACCGCGTCGACCCGGACGGACCGCACGCACGGCGGCTGTGGAGCTGCGGGCGCCGGACGCTGCTGACGCCCGTCGCGGTGATGGACGACGACGGCCGCCTGCTCGCTCCCGGCGAGCGCGGCGAGCTGGTCGTGCGCGGGCCGCTCGTGATGGCCGGCTACTACCGCGACGAGGCCGCGACCGCGCGCACCTCCACGAACGGCTGGCACCGCACCGGCGACATCGGCGAGATCGACGACGACGGCTACGTCTACATCGTCGACCGCAAGCGCGACATGGTCATCACGGGCGGGTTCAACGTCTATCCCAGCGAGGTGGAGCAGGTGCTGTGGGCACATCCGGCGGTGCAGGACTGCGTGGTGATCGGCGCGCCCGACCCGAAGTGGGGCGAGGCCGTGACCGCGGTCGTGGAGCTGAAGGACGGCCACGCCGCGGAGGAGACGGAGCTGATCGCGTTCTGCCGCGAGCGGCTCGGCGGCGTCAAGACACCCAAGCGCGTGCAGGTCTGGGACGAGCTGCCGCGCAGCGCCGTCGGCAAGGTCCTCAAGCGCGACGTGCGCGAGACCTTCTGGGTCGGACGGGAGCGCGCGGTATGACCCCCGCCCGCACCTCGTCCTCCCCCGCTTCCGCCTGCGCCGCCCGCGCGTTCGCCGCGCTCAGCGACGAGCGGCGCTCGTGGCTCGGCTGGACCGGCGAGCCGCTCGCGCGCGACGCGATCGAGCAGCTCGTGCGGCTGGCGCACCAGTCGCCGTCGGAGTGCAACACGCAGCCGTGGCGCTTCGCCGTCGCGCAGGGCGCGGCACTCGAGCGGCTGCTGCCCGTCTTCCTCGCCTCCAACCGCGACAAGCTGCGCGAGGCCGGCACGGCCGTCGTCGTCCTCGGCGACCTCGCCGCGATCGACGCCGACCCGAAGGCATCGGCGTTCTACTCCGTCTCGCCGTTCACGCCGCGCGACTTCGCGATGCGCAACGCGTCGCTGGCGGCGATGAGCTTCATGCTCGCCGCGACCGCCCACGGCTACGGCGCGCGGCCGATGGTCGGCTTCGACCCGCACGCGCTGATCGCCGAGACCGGCCTGCCGCCGGAGTGGCTGCCGGTGATGTGCATCGCGGTCGGGCACCCGGACGCGCCGCGGCACGCGCCGCGCGACCGCGCCCCGCTGGACGGGGTGGTGACGTTCCTGTGAGGGGCTCGGACGCGTACGTCGTCGCGGCCGTGCGCACGCCGCTGGGCCGGCGCGACGGCGCGCTCAGCGGCTGGCACCCGGCCGACCTCGGCGCGCACGTGCTGCTCGGGGTGCTGGAGCGCGCCGGCGTCGACCCCGGCGCGGTCGACGACGTGATCTTCGGCTGCGTCGACCAGGTCGGCGCGCAGGCCGGCAACCTCGCCCGCACCGCCTGGCTCTCCGCCGGGCTGCCCGAGCACGTCCCCGGCACGACCGTCGACCGCCAGTGCGGCTCATCGCAGCAGGCGGTCCACGTCGCCGCGCAGGGGATCATGGCCGGCAGCTACGACGTCGCGATCGCCGGCGGCGTCGAGGTGATGAGCCTCGTGCCGCTGCTGGCCGCGACGCAGGCGGCGCTGGGGCTCGGCACGCCGCTCAGCGGCAGAGGCTGGACACGGCGTTACGGCGACGGCGAGGTGAGCCAGTTCCGCGGCGCCGAGCTGCTCATCGAGCAGCACAGCATCGACCGCGGCCGCATGGACGCGTTCGCGCTGCGCAGCCACCAGCGTGCGACGGCCGCACAGCGCGACGGCCGGCTCGCGCAGGAGATCGCCGCCGTCGACGGCTTCGCGAACGACGAGTGCATACGCGCCGACGCGTCGCTGGCGCGGATGGAGGCGCTCGGCCCGGTCTTCCCCGACGGGACGATCACGGCGGCCCAGTGCAGCCAGATCTCCGACGGGGCGGCGGCGCTCGTGCTGGCCTCCGAGGAGGCGCTGCGCCGCCACCGGCTGACGCCGCTCGCGCGCGTCGCCGCGCTCGGGCTCGGCGCCGCCGACCCGATCACGATGCTGAGCGGCCCGATCCCGGCGACCGAGGCGGTGCTGAGACGGGCCGGGCTGACGATCGGCGAGATCGGCCGCTTCGAGGTCAACGAGGCGTTTGCGCCCGTCGTGCTCGCCTGGGCCGACGCGGTCGGCGCCGACCTCAGCCGCACGAACGTGCGCGGCGGGGCGATCGCGCTCGGCCATCCGCTCGGGGCGAGCGGCGCGCGCATCATGACGAGCCTCGTCCACGAGCTGCAGGCCAGCGGCGCGCGCTACGGCCTGCAGACGATCTGCGAGTGGGGCGGCACGGCCAACGCCACGGTGCTGGAACGTGTCTGACCCCGAGACCACACAGGAGATGCGACTGACCGATGTCCGGACCCATGTGCCACGACCTCAACGCGCCGGTAGAGTTCGGCCAGATGGCCCCACGCCGTTCGAGCCGTCCCCCGTCCGCGCTTCCTCTCCCACTGGTCGGGGCGGGCGGCTCGCCCGACGGCGTCGATCCCTCCGTCACGGAGACGAGCCGCGAGTTCTACGAGAAGCTGAACATCGGCTTCCTCGTCTCGTTCGCGTTCCGGGCGATGTTGGACCAGCACCACACGCTGCTGTCGACCCACGGCGTGCGGGACTTTCGCGCGGCCCACGGGTACATCCTGCTGGCGGTCCAGGGCGAGGGCATCACGCTGACGGACCTCGTCGCACAGACGCAGATCTCCAAGCAGGCGATCAGCCCGCTCGTGCGCGAGTTGGAGGAGCAGGGCCTCGTCCGCCGCACGCCCGACCCGGGCGACCGGCGCCGTCTGCGGATCCAGCTCACCGAGCAGGGCGACGGGGTGCTGAGGGCTGCGGTCCAGTGCTGGCAGGAGATCGCGGAGGGCTTCGTCGACCTCGTCGGCGAGACGGCGTTCGCCTCGCTGAAGCAGACGTTCGTGGAGTACCTCGCGGCGTACTCGCCGCTGGAAGAGGGCCGGCGGCCGAAGCCGCGGCCCATCTGGTAGCCCGCCCCTTCCCTGCTCCACGCCCGACCGCCGCCGTCGGTCTCGGCGACCCTCGTCCCTCCGGAGGACTCACCATGCGGTTCTGCAACGCCGACGGCCGCAGCGCCGTCCTCGTCGGCGACCAGCTGTTCGATCTCGCGCAGGCGTCCAGCGGCACGCTCTCGGCCGACCCGACGACGCTCGTCACGACGCAGTGGGAGCAGGCGGTGGCGTTCGCCGCCGCCGGCGCGCTCGGCGGCGGGCGCCCGCTCGCGGGCGCGACGCTCGGGCCCCCCGTCCCGCGGCCGGGGACGATCTTCGGGATCGGCCTCAACTACCGCGACCACGCCGCCGAGGCGGGGCTGGAGGCGCCGGAGTTCCCGACCGTCTTCGCGAAGTTCCCGGCCAGCGTCTGTGGGCCGCACGACGACGTCGTGCTGCCGGCCGGCGTCGCGACCGCCGACTGGGAGGCGGAGGTCGCCGTCGTCGTCGGCCGCGAGGCCCGCGACGTCCCGGCCGAGGCGGGCTGGGATCACGTCGCCGGCCTGATGGCGGCGCAGGACGTCTCCGACCGCGAGCTGCAGCTGCGTCCCGGCGTGCAGTTCTCGCTCGGCAAGAGCCGCGACACGTTCTGCCCGCTCGGACCGGTGCTGACGGCGACGGCGGCGCTCGACGACCGCGACGCGGTCGCGATCCGCTGCCGGCTCAACGGCGAGCTGGTGCAGGACTCCTGCACCGACCAGCTGATCTTCAGCGTCCCGCGGCTGGTGGCGCTGCTGTCGTCGGTGCTGACGCTGCGGCCCGGCGACGTGATCCTGACCGGCACGCCGAGCGGCGTCGGCGTCGCTCGCAGACCGCCGCGTCACCTCGCCGACGGCGACGTGCTGGAGACCGAGGTCGCGGGCGTCGGGCTGCTGCGCAACGTCTGCCGGGCGGCGGCGCGATGACGGCCGCAGGCTGCATCGACGGCTGCGTGCTGTGCGAGCGGCTCGCCGCGGCGCAGGAGCCGCCCGGGGGCTGGCTGCTGCGCGACGAGCGCTGGGCGGCGGGCGTGATGCCGGGCGCCGAGGTCCCCGGCTGGGTCGTGCTGCAGCCCGCGCGCCACGTCGAGCGCGTGTGGGACCTGGAGCCGCAGGCGCTGGCCGAGCTGGGGCCGGTGGTGGCGCGCCTGTCGGAGGCGATCGCGGGCGTCGGCGGCGCCGCGCGCGTCTACCTCGGCGCGTTCGGCGAGCGGATCCCCCACTGGCACCTGATCGTCGCCCCGCCGCCGGCCGGGCTCGC
>DATIOB010000459.1:0-1843 GCA_035473605.1 Conexibacter sp. | reverse complement strand
GAGCGTCCATCCGAGCGACACCGGCGGCACGCACATGCTCGCCGTCGCGGACAGAACGACCGCGAACGTCACGTTCGAGGGCAGTCGCGCCAGATGGCGCACGATCGTCGGCCCCAACGGCGGCTATGCCGACGTCTGGCTCGACGGCGTCTTCAAGGGCACGGTCGACACGTACAGCGCGAGCTATGGCTGGGCTGAGGTCTACGACACCGGCACGCTGACCAGAGGCACGCACGTGCTCGGGATACGCCCGACGTGGACGAAGAACCCGCTGTCGACGTACACCTACGTGACGATCGACGCGATCAACGTCACGGGGTGGTGACGATGCGGCGGATGCTCCTCGGCCGGCAGCCGCACGGGCTCGACGTGATCGCACCGGGCTGATCGCTGGGGCCACGCTGATCGGCGTCACTCGCTCAGCCTGCCATCGCGGTCAGGCGGCCGCCGATCAGCGCCTCGGCCTCGCCGACGATCCGCGCGACCAGCTCGCCGACGGGCGGGATGTCGTCGATCAGGCCCTGCGACTGCCCGGCCCACCAGATGCCGTGCTCGGGGTCGCCGGTCTCGTAGACCTGCGCGCCGCGTCTGCCGGCGACCAGCTCGCGCACGCCCTCGAAGGCGGCGCCGTCGGCGAGCCGCCGCACGACCTCGTCGGAGACGCCGTTGCGGGCGACGCGGGCGGTGTTGCCGAGCGAGCGGAAGATCAGGTTGGTCGCGCGCTCGTCGTTGGCGACGATCTGCTCCTTGATCCGCTGGTGGATCGGCGACTCGGCGGTGCACATGAAGCGCGTGCCCATGTTCGCGCCGTCGGCGCCGAGCGCGAGCGCCGCGACGAGGCCGCGCGCGTCGGCGATGCCGCCGGAGGCGATCATCGGGATCCGCACCTTCGCGGCCGCCGCGGCGATCAGGATCAGGCCGGGGACGTCGTCCTCGCCGGGGTGGCCGGCGCACTCGAAGCCGTCGATCGAGACGGCGTCGACGCCGAGCGCCTCGGCCTTCAGCGCGTGGCGGACCGAGGTCGCCTTGTGGATCACCTTCACGCCGGCCGGCTGCAGGTGGGCGAGGTGCTCGGCCGGGTTGGCGCCGGCGGTCTCGACGATCGTGACGCCCGCCTCGACGATCGCCTGGCGGTACTCGGCGTACGGCGGCGGCGTGATCGACGGCAGGATCGTCAGGTTGACGCCGAATGGCCGGTCGGTCAGCTCGCGGCAGCGCGCGATCTCGGCGGCGAGCGCCTCCGGCGTGGGCTGCGTGAGCGCGGTGATGCAGCCGAGCGCGCCGGCGTTGGCGACGGCGGCGACCAGCTCGGCGCGGCCGACCCACTGCATCCCGCCCTGCATCAGCGGGTGGTCGATCTCGAACAGCGCGGTGAAGCGGGTTCTCATCACGGTTCTCCTGCGGCGTCGCTGGGGGAGGGGGCGAAGGCGAAGCGCGGCGCCGGCGCCGGCTGCAGCACGCCGTCGACTTCGCGGTAGGCGCCGCGCGCGCTGGTGTGCGGGTCGCGCGACGCCTCGCGCAGCGACAGCACCGGGGCGACGCAGGCGTCGCTCCCGTCGAGCAGCGCCGCCCACTCGTCGCGCGTGCGGGTCGCGAAGGTCGCGCCGAGGCGGGCGCGGATCGCCGGCCAGTTGGCGCGGTCGAGGTGGTCGCCGGCGCAGGCCGGGTCGCCGTCGAGCCCCAGCCGCGCGATCAGCTCGCGGTAGAAGCGCGGCTCGGGCGCGCCGACGGCGACGTGGCCGCCGCAGGCGCAGCGGTAGGTGTCGGAGAAGGGCGCGCCGCCGTCGAGCAGGTTGGAGCCGCGCTCGTCGCGCCACTCGCCGCGCGCGAGCAGCCCGTGGAC
>DATIOB010000458.1:0-3260 GCA_035473605.1 Conexibacter sp. | reverse complement strand
ATCCTGCTGCTGCTGACGACCTGGGACCGCGGCCGCGAGGAGGTCACCGCCGCGCGCACCAGAGCGGAGGGGCCGCTGGCGCCGTTCGTCGAGAAGATGCGCCGCGGCAGCCCGCTCGTGCGAGAGGTGCCGGGCGTCGCGATCTACCTCAACCCGAGCCGCGCCTCGACGCCGTTGGCGCTGCGGCTCGCGGTCGAGCGGATCCACGCGATCCACGAGCAGGTCGTGATCGTCACCGTCCAGACGACGACCACGCCGCACGTGCCCGAGTCGGAGCGGATCTCGTTCGAGCGCTTCGGCGAGCAGCACGAGGACTTCAGCCACGTGACGCTGCGGTTCGGCTTCATGGACCGTCCCGACCTGCCGCGCGCGCTGCTGCGCGCCCGCAGCCGCCCGCCCGGCCTCGAGGTCGACTTCAACCCGTACCACGCGACCTGGTTCCTCTCGAACATCACGATCGTGCCCGACGACTCGCCCGGCATGGCGCGCTGGCGCAAGCTGCTGTTCACGGTGATGGCCCGCAACGCCGCCAACCCCGCCGACTACTTCCGCCTGCCCGCCGAACGGGTCGTCACGATCGGCGCGCAGATCAGCTTCTGAGCGCTCATGCGCCAAGTCGGGACGTCCGCCTGCAACATTCGTCCTCAAGAAGCAGCGAGTTCGATCGATATCAATGGGTGAGGAGCCTTCCCGCGCACGCGGTGGAGGGCCGCGTCGCCGCTGACTGACCGATCGACAGAAGGACCGTTCCCCATGCCCGCTGCCGACCGCCGAGACCGGCAGGTTCGCCAACGCCGTCACCCGCGCAGCCGCCGCGCGCTGCCGAGCGCGGGACGCACGGCGCTCGCCGTCGCGCTCGTCCTGCTCGCGGGCGCCGTCGTCGCCCCCTCCGCGCAGGCGTTCGGCACCGTCTGGGGGATCCTCGGCCAGCACAGCGAGCACGAGCGCGTCACGCGCCTGGCGCTGCAGTGCGGCGCGGGCGTGCAGCCGCCGGAGTGCTTCCAGCCGGCCTCGCTCGACAACCTCGCGGGCAAGCGCGGCAGCTTCGGCGCCGTCGGCGCGCCCGACAACATCCCGCTGCACCTGCACAGAGACCGCGACTACTGGCACTGCGACAACAGCGACTACCTCGTGCCGGCGCTGCACGGCATGCAGCTGTACGGGCAGGGCTACTACGTCGCGATGCGGCGGCTGTACGAGTGCATCCAGTGGGGCAGAGACAAGCTCTACGGCACGAGAGTGATCGGCGACAACGACTTCCCGCCGGCGACGCCCGACTGGGGCGCCGTCCCGGCGGCCAGAGACCTCGTCTCCGGCGGCAGAGCCGACACCGCCAACCCCGGCACCGGCATCTTCAGCCCCACCTGCGTCTTCAACGGCGTCCGCAGCGGACGGCCGAAGTGCAGAGTGCTCGAGCCGTTCGGCTACGTCCTGCACATGGCCGAGGACTTCTACTCGCACACGAACTGGGCCGACCACCAGGACCCGGCCCGCCGCCTCTCGCCGGAGAACCCGATCGGCCTCGACCGCCACGACCTCGCGCCCTTCCTCGACCTGCGCGTCGGCTACGCCGACAACGTCCCCGACAACTTCACCGGCTCCTGCTACCCGAAGAAGGCCTGCGGCCACGATCGCGTGATCCACGGCGAGTCCAGCAGAGACCTCGGCCTCAACAAGGACAAGGGCCTGATCGACCTCAGAACGGGTCGCACGACCGAGCCCGGAACGCCGCGCGGCCGCATCTTCGTCGACGGCACGACCAACTTCCAGCGGGCCGTCAGCATGGCCGCGCGCGAGGCGAGACGGCAGTGGTCGGTCTTCCGCCAGGCGCTCGTCGACGAGTACGGCGAGGCCCGCGCCGCGCAGCAGATCTGCGTGCTGACGATCGACTACGCCGAGCACTGCGACAGACCGACGGTCGTGCTCGCGATCGGCACCGGCGCCGAGGCGAGAGCGGGCGGCAGAGCCCGTGCCGCCGCCGCCGGCGACGCCGCCGAGGTCGCGGCCGGGCGGCAGGTGCTGGAACGGCTCGGCCGTGGCGCCCGTGTCGCCGTCGTCACCTTCGACCACGCCAGCGGCGTGCAGGACGTCGACCCGTTCGTCGCGCCGGCCGCCGCGCGGATCGACGACGCGCTCGACGGCGACGCCGCCGCCGATCCGCCGGTCGACCGCGAGATCGTGCGCGAGCGCGACCTCGACGACGACCCGACGATCACGCCGATCGCCGACCCCGCCGCCCCCGGGAACAGACCGGACGACGGCTACACGCACGGCAGCGAGGAGGGCGGCGAGCGCCACGACGAGGAGGAGTCCGCCGCGGAGGAGGACGATCACGCCCACGGCGTCGACGACCGCCCGCCGCCGACCGCCGAGCAGCTCGCCGCGACCGCCTCCCGCCTGCGCTCCCGGCCCGTCCCGGTGCCGCCCGCGACCCCGGCGCAGAGCGAGGCTCCGGCGCCGCCGGCCGCGACGGCCGCCGTCCACCCCGCGGCCGCCGCCGACGCGCTGCGCAGCGCCCGCCGTCTGCTCGACGCCGCGGACGCCCCGCGCGGTCAGCAGGGGATCGCGCTGATCGCCGACGGCCTCGGCGACCTGCGGATGCTGCTCGACCAGCTGCGCGCGCTGCGCGAGGACCGCGTGCGCGTCTCGATCGCCGTCCACACGCCGCGCGCGCTGACGCCGCGCGTGTTGCGCGCGATCGAGGCGACCGGCGGCACCGCGATGGTGAGCCACGACGACGGTGAGCTGGCGCAGTTCGGCCGCGTCGTCGACGGCGCCGGCGTGACCCGCCTGGGCGATGCCTTCGCGCACCGCAAGGCATCGCTGCAGCGTGGCGCGCCGGGGATCCTCGGCGTCACCGCCAGAGGCCGCGACCTCCACGCCGTGCGCACGCTGCGACGCCCCGGCAGACTGGTGCTGCGCTCCTTCGACGGGCCGCTGACGATGCTCGTCAGAGACAGCGGCAGCGGCGCGCGACGGTCCGTGCGGGTCACTCCGCGCCGGCCGATGACGGTCGCGCTGCGCGCCGGCCGCAGCTACGAGCTGCTTGTCGCCGGTCCCGGCGAACGTCGCTACGAGGCGGAGGTGACGCGATGAAGCCCGTGCTCGCGACCGCGATGGCGCTGGCGGCCGCGGCCGTCCCCGCGACGGCCGCCGCGGCCGCGCCGGGAGCGGTTGCCGCGCCCGCGGCGCTCTCCCCGCTCCCCGCCGCGCTGGCGGTGCCGCCGCTGGCGACGCCGGCGAGCAGCACCGCCTCCGGC
>DATIOB010000457.1:0-1701 GCA_035473605.1 Conexibacter sp. | reverse complement strand
GTCGACGCGCCTCCTGGCGCGTCGTCGTCGTTCAACGGAATCTGGAGGATCGAAGTCTTGTCCAGCTTTCTGACCGACCACGGCGTCCTGGTCGCTCTCGCTTGCGCTGCCTGCGCGCTCGTCTACGGAGCCGTCACGGCGAGATCGCTGCTGGCGCTCTCGCCCGGCAACGAGCGGATGCGCGCGATCTCGGCGGCCGTGCAAGAGGGCGCCCGTGCGTACCTCAACCGCCAGTACTCGACGATCGCCGCCGTCGGCATCCTGCTGTTCGTCGCGCTGATCTTCATCCAGGACATCTGGGTCGCGATCGGGTTCGCGATCGGCGGCCTCTCGTCGGCCGCGGCCGGCTACATCGGCATGAACGTCTCCGTCCGCGCCAACGCGCGCGTCGCCGAGGCGGCCCGCGACGGCGTCCCGAAGGCCCTCAGCGTCGCCTTCCGCGGCGGCGCGATCACCGGCATGCTCGTCGTCGGGCTCGCGCTCGTCGGCGTCGCGGCCTACTACGGGATCCTCACCTCATGGGTCGACCAGAGACCGAAGGAGGCGATCGACGCGCTGATCGGCCTCGGCTTCGGCGGTTCGCTGATCTCCGTCTTCGCCCGCCTCGGCGGCGGCATCTTCACGAAGGGCGCCGACGTCGGCGCCGACCTCGTCGGCAAGATCGAGGCCGGCATCCCGGAGGACGACCCGCGCAACCCGGCCGTGATCGCCGACAACGTCGGTGACAACGTCGGCGACTGCGCCGGCATGGCGGCCGACCTGTTCGAGACGTACGCGGTGACCGCGGTCGCCGTGATGCTGCTCGGCGTCCTGACCTTCCAGGAGTCGAGCGCGGTCGCGATCTACCCGCTCGTGCTCGGCGGCGTCTCGATCATCGCCTCGATCATCGGCACCTTCTTCGTCCGCTCCGCCAGCGGCAACGTCGAGAACGCGCTCTACAAGGGCCTCATAGCGTCCGCGGTGCTCGCCGCGCTCGCCTTCTACCCGGTGACGCACTGGATGATGGACGGCGTCACGACGCGTGTCGTCGGCGGCTCCGGCGACGCTCCCAGCGTCGGCGACTTCTACATCTGCTCGCTGATCGGCCTGGCGATCACCGGCCTGCTGTTCGTCATCACCGACTACTACACCTCGACCCGCTTCGCGCCCGTCAAGTCGACGGCGAGAGCGTCCGAGACCGGCCACGCGACGAACATCATCCAGGGCCTCGCGCAGGGCTTCCAGTCGACGGCCGCGCCGGCGATCGTGCTCGCGCTCGGCATCCTCTGGGCCAACGACCTCGCCGGCATCTACGGGATCGGCGTCGCCGTGATGGCGATGCTGTCGCTGACCGGCCTGATCGTCGCGCTCGACGCCTTCGGGCCGATCACCGACAACGCCGGCGGCATCGCCGAGATGGCCGAGCTGCCGGAGGAGGTGCGCAACGTCACCGATCCGCTCGACGCCGTCGGCAACACGACGAAGGCCGTCACGAAGGGCTTCGCGATCGGCTCGGCGGTGCTCGCCGCGCTCGTGCTCTTCCGCGCCTTCGAGTTCGAGCTCAACGAGGAGCTGATCGCCGGCGGGGGAGATCCCGTCACGTTCCTGATCAGCGATCCGCCGGTCCTGATCGGCCTGCTGATCGGCGTGATCGTCGTCGGCCTCTTCATGGCCGTCTCGATGACCTCGGGAGGCGGCGCGTGGGACAACGCGAAGAAGCTG
>DATIOB010000456.1:0-7226 GCA_035473605.1 Conexibacter sp. | reverse complement strand
GGCGATCGAGCTGCACCCGTCGCTGTCGCTCGCGCGCGACATGGAGCATCCGACGGCGGTCGTCTTCGACCTCGACCCCGGGGAGGGCGCCGGCCTGCCGCAGTGCGCCGAGGTGGCGCTGCTGCTGGAGGGCCTGTTCGGCCAGCTGGGGCTGCGCAGCGTCGTCAAGACGTCGGGCTCGAAGGGGCTGCAGGTCTACCTGCCGCTCGGCGAGGGCGTGGCGACCTACGAGCAGACGAAGCCGTTCGCGCGGCGGATCGCCGAGCTGTTGGAGCAGCGCCTGCCGGAGCTGGTCGTCTCGCGCATGACGAAGGCGCTGCGCACCGGCAAGGTGCTCGTCGACTGGAGCCAGAATGACGTCCACAAGACGACCGTCGCCGTCTACTCCGTGCGCGCGAAGGAGCGCCCGACGGTCTCGACCCCGCTGACCTGGGACGAGCTGCGCGAGGCGCACGCCGACGGCGCGACCGAGCGGCTCGCGTTCGAGCCGGCGGAGGTGCTGCGGCGGGTCGCCGAGCAGGGCGACCTGTTCGCGCCGATGCTCGGCTCGGCGCAGCGTCTGCCGGCGCTCTGAGCGGCGCCGGTCAACGGCGACGCGCCGCTTCGCGCGCAAGTCGCCTAGGATGCCGGGACCCCGACGCCGCGCGGCCCTTTCACCATGGATCCAGTCACTCTTCGCAACCGCCTGCTCGTCGCCACCGGAATGTGGCGCGAGGTCACCGGAACCCCGCTCCCGAGAGTCCCTCCGGGCAGACCCGAGAAGCAGGTCGAGTCGTTCGAGCTGCTGCTCGTCGACAAGCTGTGGGAGAGCGCGACGCCGGAGAACGCGCGCGAGATCGCGGACCGCACGTGGGACCTCGTGCACGACCGGCCCGAGAGAGATCCGGTCCGCAGACGCGTCGTCGAGTGCCACGAGGCGCTCGCGCGCATGTCGCGCCTCGGCGACTGATCCGGCCGGCCCGGCTGCCGCGTCGCCGCGGCCGCTGACCGCGCGGTCGCTCCAGATGGCAGCGCGCTGACGCCCGAAGCGTTCCCGCCGTCCAACCGGGAACAAGATTGGTCAGCTACCGATCGCTTTGTTGAACGTTCGTCCAGGTTCCGCCTGCGGTCACGGTGCAGCAGACGACGATGTTCCGGTATGGGTCAGCTTGCCGATGATGCGGATGCGAGGGTGTTCGAGCGTGTTGCGCGCGTAGCCGCGCGCAGCCTCGGCGCCCCCGCGGCCCTGATCGCGCTGCGCTGCGGCACGGGCGTCGACGCGACTCCCGCGGCGGCCGCGCTCGGCCTCGCCGGCCCGCATGCGCTCGCCGCCGGCTGCGGCCTGCCGGAGGCATGGGCGGAGGGCGACCTCTTCGACGACGCGCTCCCGGGTGCTGCGGCCGCGTCGCTCGACGGACCGCTGGCGGTCGCCGACCTGCGCGCCACGCCGCGGCTGCGCGGCGGCGCGGCGGCGGCCGGGCTGAGCGCGGTCGCCTGCATCGCGGCCGCCCTGCGCGGTCGCGACGGCGCCGTCTTCGGCGCGCTCTGCGTCTACGACGTGCGCCCGCGCGCCTGGAGCGATGAGGAGCGCGCGACGCTGACCGACCTCGCCGCCGTCGCCGCGCACGAGCACGAGCGCGCGCTCGACGTGCGCGAGCGCAGAGCGCTGCGCAACGTCGCGACCGCGGTCGCGCACGGCGCCGATCCCGACGTCGTCCACGCGCTCGTCGCCGCCGAGGCGGCGCGCGCCCACGGCGCCGACGCCGGCGCGGTCGTGCGCTACGAGGACGAGCGGCACGCGCGCGTGATCGGCACGTGGGGTCGCGACGGGGTCGAGCCGCTCCCGCTCGACGGGCTGCTGTCGCTCGAGGACGGCGGGATCGCCGCGGCGCTGCGGCGCGGCGCCCCGGCGCGCGCCGACGGCGGGCCGGGCCACCAGCCGTTTCGCTACCGCGCCGGGGCGCCGATCGGCGGCGGTCAGCACGTCTGGGGCTTCGTCGCCGTGCTGTCGGGCGGCGAGCCGTTCGCGCCGGAGGTCGAGCACCGCGTCGCCGACTTCGCGGAGCTGGTCGCGGCCGCGATCACCAACGCGGAGGCACGCGGCGCGCTCGCCGCGCAGGCGGTCACCGATCCGCTCACCGGACTCGCCAACCAGCGCGCCTTCCGCGAGCGGCTGGCAGGGGAGGCCGAGCGCGCCCGTCGCCACGGCCGCAACCTCGGCCTCGCGCTGATCGACCTCGACGGCTTCAAGTTGGTCAACGACACGTTCGGCCACCAGGTCGGCGACGACGTGCTCGTGACGGTCGCGCGGCGCGCCGCCTCGACGATCCGCGCCGGCGAGCTGCTGGCGCGGCTGGGCGGCGACGAGCTGGCGCTGCTGCTGCCGGAGGCCGACGCCGACGAGACGTACGCTGCGGCCGAGCGGATCCGCCAGCTGGTCGCGCACGAGCCGATCGGCGCCGCGGGCGTCGTGACGGTCTCGATCGGCGTCAGCGACCTGCTGCTCGGCGGCGACGACGACGGGATGGTGCGCAGCGCCGACGACGCGCTCTACTGGGCCAAGGGGCAGGGCCGCGACGTCGTCGCGCGCTGGGTCCCGGAGCTGGAGCTGCATGGCCAGCACGGCACGACGCAGCGCGCCGAGCGCGGCGCGCGCCGCCAGGCGCTGCTGGGGATCGGCGCGCTCGCCCGCGCCGTCGACGCGAAGGACCCCGACAGCGAACGCCACTCCGAGCGCGTCGCCGAGCTGGCCGTGCGATTGGCGCGCGCGTCGGGCTGGCCGCCGCAGCGGCTGGCGCTGCTGCGCGAGGCGGCGCTGGTGCACGACGTCGGCAAGATCGGCGTGCCGGAGGAGGTGCTCAGCGGCGGGGCCGGCTCGCCGGCGGCGGCCGCGCAGCTGCGCGAGCACGCGCGGCTCGGCGCGGAGATCGCCTCGGAGGTGCTGAGCGCCGAGCAGGTCGCCTGGATCCGCTCCCACCACGAGCGCCCCGACGGCGGCGGCTACCCCGACGGGCTCGTCGGCGACGCGATCCCGCCCGGCGCGAGGCTGCTGGCCGTCGCCGACGCGTGGGACGCGATGACGGGGCCGAGCAGCCATCGCACGCCGAAGCCGCCGGAGGCGGCGCTGGCGGAGTGCCGCGCGGGGGCGGGGACGCAGTTCGCGGCCGAGGCGGTCGCGGCGTTGGAGCGGGTGCTCGCGGCCGGCGAGCTGGCGCCGGCGTGGTCGGCGACTTCGGCGATCTCGCTGGGCGCGTGAAGTGCCAGCAAACATGGTCGATTACGACCACTTCCGCGTGATAGCGCCGCTTGTACGGAAAGGGGTGGCGTAGCAGGGTTTCGCCTGGTACGTTCTCCGCCGTAAGGCCGGCCGAACGCGCCGGTGCCAAAGCAGTGCGACGCACGCGGGTTCGTTGGGGACAACACAACTTCCTCCGCGGATGCAGCACGAATCGCAGTGGAGGGCATACGTGCCGACCGGAACCGTGAAGTGGTTCAGCGACGAGAAGGGCTTCGGCTTCATCACTCCTGATGAAGGCAGCAGGGACCTCTTCGTCCATCACACCGGCATCAACTCGGACGGGTACCGCTCGCTCGCCGAGGGTGCCAAGGTCTCGTACGACGAGGAGCAGGGCGACAAGGGCCCGAAGGCCGTCAACGTCGCCGCCATCTGAGTCAGCTCGCGACGTCGCACGCAAAGGCTCCCTTCGCGGGGGCCTTTCGTGTTTAAGGGTCAGGGTGGGCGCGAGGCGACCGCTACCCTGGGCGTTGACCCATCTCCCGGACGGTCGTCGCGATCCGGGCGCACGGCGCTTCGAAACGCCCGATGCGTACAATGGGGTAAATCCTGATCGAACTTTGGGGTATCTGGCGCGGTGACAAAGACGGTTGAAGAGCGCGAACGAGTCGTCGTGCGGTTCGCGGGCGATTCCGGCGACGGCATGCAGCTGGCCGGCGGTCGCTTCACGGACGCGACGGCTGTGCTCGGCAACGATCTTGCGACGCTGCCCGACTTCCCGGCTGAGATCCGCGCGCCCGCGGGCACGATCCCGGGCGTCTCGGCCTTCCAGATCCACTTCGCCTCGCGTGACATCCTCACGCCGGGCGACGCGCCGAACGTGCTGGTCGCGATGAACCCGGCGGCGCTGAAGGCCAATCTCGCGTCGCTGCCGCGCGGCGCGACGATCATCGTCAACGAGGATGCGTTCACGAGACGCAACCTGGAGAAGGCCGGCTACCCGGTCTCCCCGCTCGAGGACGACTCGCTGGCGGAGTTCACGGTCCATCGCGTGCCGATGACGACGTTGACGACGCGCGCCTCGGAGGCGCTCGAAGGCGTCGGCACGCGTGACGCCGGGCGCGCGAAGAACCTCTTCGCGCTCGGTCTGCTGTCGTGGCTCTACGACCGCCCGACCGAGGTCACCGAGCGCTGGATCGAGGGCAAGTTCGCCTCCAAGCCGGCGGCGAAGGCGGCCAACCTCGCGGCCTTCCAGGCCGGCTGGTCGTTTGGCGAGACGACCGAGCTGCTCGACGTGCAGTACCGGATCCTGCCGGCGACCGACGTCGATCCGGGCACCTACCGGCAGATAAACGGCACGACCGCGACGGCGCTCGGCCTGCTGGCCGGCAGCGTGCGCGCGAGATTGCCGCTGCTGCTCGCCTCCTACCCGATCACGCCGGCGTCGGAGCTGCTGCACGAGCTCTCCAAGCACGAGAACCTCGGCGTCCGCACGGTGCAGGCCGAGGACGAGATCGCCGCCGCCGGCGTCGCGCTCGGCGCGGCCTTCGGCGGCCATCTCGGGATCACGTCGACCTCGGGTCCGGGCATGGACCTGAAGTCGGAGACGATCGGCCTGGCGCTGATGCTCGAGCTGCCGATGGTGATCGTCGACGTGCAGCGCGCCGGTCCGTCGACCGGGCTTCCGACCAAGACCGAGCAGAGCGACCTGCTGATGGCGATGTACGGCCGTCACGGTGACGCGCCGCTGCCGATCGTCGCGGCGCAGACGCCGGGCGACTGCTTCAGAAGCGCCTTCGAGGCGGTGCAGATCGCGATCGAGCGGCGCACTCCGGTGATCCTGCTGACCGACGGCTTCCTCGCGAACTCCTCGGAGCCGTGGCGGATCCCGTCGCTGGAGGAGCTGCCGGAGATCGACCCCGGGTTCGCGCCCGCGCCGGCCTCCGAGGACGAGACCTTCCTGCCGTACGCGCGCGACGAGCGCGGAGTGCGGCCGTGGGCGCCACCCGGCACCCCGGGCCTGGAGCACCGCATCGGCGGCATCGAGAAGCAGGACGGCACGGGCAACATCTCCTACGACCCGGCCAACCACGCGACGATGACGCGGCTGCGCGCGGAGAAGGTCTCGAAGATCGCCGCCGACCTGCCGCCGCTGGAGGTCGACGCCGACGAGGGCGCCGAGGTGCTGGTGCTCGGCTGGGGCTCGACCTATGGCTCGATCCGCGCCGGCGTGCGCCGCGTGCGCGACAGAGGGCTGAAGGTCGCGCGTGCGCACCTGCGCTACATGAGCCCGATGCCGGAGAACCTCGGCGAGGTGCTGCGCGCCTACCCGAAGGTGCTGATCCCGGAGATGAACACCGGCCAGCTCGTCAAACTGCTGCGCGCGGAGTACCTCGTCGACTGCAAGCCGTACACCAAGATCACCGGCCAGCCGCTGTTCGCGGCCGAGCTGGAAGAGGCGATCGTGGAGCTGATCGAAGCTCCGCTCCCGGAGGCTGTGACGCGATGAGCGCGACCCTGCACGTCAACGGCAACGGCAGCGATGCCGAGCGGAGACTGACGAAGGCGGACTTCCAGTCCGACCAGGAGACGCGCTGGTGCCCGGGCTGCGGTGATTACGCGATCCTCAACGCCGTCCAGACGCTGATGCCGGACCTTGGCGTGCCGACGGAGAAGACGGTCTTCGTGACCGGCATCGGCTGCGCCGGTCGCTTCGCGTACTACATGGACACGTACGGGATGCACAGCATCCACGGGCGTGCCACGACGATCGCGACCGGGCTGGCGACGACGCGCGAGGATCTCTCGATCTGGGTCGTCTCCGGCGACGGCGATGCGCTCTCGATCGGCGGCAACCACCTGATCCACGCGCTGCGCCGCAACGTGCCGGTGAAGATCCTGCTGTTCAACAACCAGATCTACGGGTTGACGAAGGGCCAGGCGTCGCCGACCTCCGAGCGCGGCAAGATCACGAAGTCGACCCCGTTCGGCTCGCACGACCGGCCGTTCAACCCGATCGCGCTGGCGCTCGGCGCCGAGGCGACCTTCGTCGCCCGCACCCTGGACCGCGACAGAAAGCACATGACCGAGGTGCTGCGGCAGGCGGCCGAGCACAGAGGCGCGTCGCTGGTCGAGATCTACCAGAACTGCCCGGTCTTCAACGACGGCGCCTTCTTCAACCTGACCGAGAAGGACACGAAGGTTCAGGCGCAGATCCGGCTCGAGCACGGCCAGCCGATCGTCTTCGGCCCCGAGGGCGCGCAGCGCGGCGTCGCGCGCGCCGACGACGGCGGCCTGGAGATCGTGCCGGCCGTCGGCAACGAGCAGCGGCTGCTGGTGCATGACCAGCATCGCGAGGATCCGTCGCTGGCGTTCGCGCTGGCGCGCCTGGCCGACCGCCCGACCGAGCCGACCCCGATCGGCGTCTTCCGCCAGGTGCAGCGCCCGATCCACGGCGCCGCCGCCAGCGAGAACCCCGGCCGCGAGGTCGGCGACGTCGCCGCGCTCGACCAGCTCCTGCACGCGGGCGACACCTGGACCATCGCGGGAGCCTGACCGGCACACGGCGGGCGGCGGCTCGCCGCACGCGGAACTCGCTGATCGCCGACGTGGCCGCAGGACTAGGATGGCGTCATGCGCATCCTGGTGATCGAGGACGAGACGGCGATCGCCGACTTCGTCCAGCGCGGGCTGCAGGCTGAGGGCTACGCGGTGACGGTCGCCGGAGACGGCGTCGAGGGCGAACAGCGGGCGCTGCACGACGATGTCGATCTGGTCGTGCTCGACGTGATGCTGCCCAGCCGCGACGGCCTCGCGGTGCTCGCCTCGATCCGCCGCGTCAAGCCGGAGCTGCCGGTCGTGATGCTGAGCGCGCGGGCGACCGTCGACGACCGCGTCGCGGGGCTCGACGGCGGCGCGACCGACTACGTCACCAAGCCGTTCTCGTTCGACGAGCTGGCCGCGCGCGTGCGCGCGCACCTGCGCCGATCGACACGCTGCGGTCGGTCGGGTA
>DATIOB010000455.1:0-4201 GCA_035473605.1 Conexibacter sp. | reverse complement strand
GGTCGTCAAGGAGGACGTCCGCTTCATGCTGCCGAAGCCGATCCGCCAGGCGATGGCGGCGCAGTCCGCCTGACCGACCTCCGCTGACGAGCACGCACGCCCTGGCTGCCACGCTCGTCATCTCGGATCTGCACCTCGGCGCCGCCGCCGGCGACGACCTGCTGCGCCGCGACGGTCCGCGCGAGCCGCTGCTGGCGGCGCTCGACGGGATCCGCCGCGTCGTCCTGCTCGGCGACGCGATCGAGCTGCGCCAGGGACCGCTGCGGACCGCCTTCGCGCACGCGCGGCCGTTCTTCGAGCAGCTCGGCGCCGCGCTCGGCGGCGACGGCGAGGTCGTGCTGGTGCCCGGCAACCACGACCACGTGCTCGTCGGCCCGTGGCTGGAGCGCCGCCGCCGCGACGCCGCGCCGCCGCCGCTGGGGCTGGAGGAGCGCGCGAGCTGGGAGCCCGGCGACGCCGTCGCGCTGCTCGCGCAGTGGCTGGCGCCGGCGCGCCTGACGCTCGCCTACCCGGGCCTCTGGCTGCGCGACGACGTGTACGCGACCCACGGCCACTACCTCGACCGGCACACGACCGTGCCGACCTTCGAGCGGCTCAGCGCCGGCGCGATGGGCCGCATCGTCGGCGCGCCGGCCGCCCGGGGCGCCTCGCCCGACGACTACGAGGCGGCGCTGGCGCCGATCTACGCCTGGTCGTTCGCGCTCGCGCAGCAGCAGGCCGCGGGCGGCGACGGCGAGCCGCCGCGCGGCACGCAGGGCGTCTCGGTGAAGGCGTGGAAGACGCTCGCGGGCGGCAACGGGCACCGGCCGCTGCGCCGCCGCGCGCTCGCCGCGCTCTTCCCGCTCGGCGTCGCGGCGATCAACCGCGCCGGGATCGGTCCGGTCAGAGCCGAGATCTCCGGTGCCGCGCTCGGCGTCGCCGGCACGCGCGCGATGGCCGCCGCGACCGCCGCGCTGGCGGTCCCGGCCGCGCACGTGCTGTTCGGCCACACCCACCGCGCCGGGCCGCTGCCGCGCGACGAGGCCGCCGTCTGGACGGCGCCCGGCGGCGTCCGCCTGCACAACACCGGCACGTGGGTCTTCGAGCGCCACTTCCTCACGAGAACGCCGTACGAGAGCGCCTACTGGCCCGGCCGTGCGATCCGCGTCGACGACGACCCGGCGCGGCCGCCGGAGCTGCTGTCGCTGCTCGGCGAGCGCTCGTGGGCGGAGCTGGCCGGCTGAGCCGGCTGAGCGGCGGCTACAGCGCTTCGAGCGGGGGCGGCGGGACGATCCCGGGCGTGAAGCAGACGGCCTCGCAGCGGACACCGTCGCCGACCTCCAGCTCGAGCACGCCGGCCGTGTGGTGGGGGTGCTCGATCAGCGGGTAGCAGCCGGGATGCGTGACGGCGATCTCGCTGCCGTTGGCGCGCACCGTCCCGCTCCCGCTCAGCACCGCCCACACGCCGCCGGCCTCGTACGGGCCGGAGTACGCGCCGGGCTGGTCGGCCGACTGCGCCGGCAGCAGGATCCCGGGCTCGTCCTCGGGGCGGATCGGCTCGACCGGATCGCGCTCGAGCTCCAGCAGCTCCTGGATCGCCAGCTCGGTCTCGCCGTAGGCGCCCTCGCCGAAGTGGACGTCGAACAGCCTGCTGCCTCTGTCCCACAGGTAGCGGCTCGGCCAGCCCTCGATCCCGTACGACTCGGCCGCCTTCAGCTCGGCGTCGATCAGCACCGGGTACGTGATCCCGAGCCGCTCGACCGCGGCGCGCACCTCGTCGACGTCGTTCGACGCCTCGAAGCCGGACGCGTGGATGCCGACGACGCGCAGGCCGGCGTCGGCGTAGCGCTCGTGCCACGCCTGCAGGTACGGGATCGTGCGCAGCGAGTTGACGCGGCAGAAGTCCCAGAACTCGACGAGCACGGGCCGCCCGAGCTGCTTGTCCATCCGCAGCGTCGCGACGTTGACCCATCTGGCCAGGCCGGGGAAGGAGGGGGCGAGGATGTCGGCTTCGGCGGGCGGGCGCATGGGCCCGGAAGGGTATCGCCGCGTAGAATCGGCGGTCTCGCCGGCCTCCCCGCGGCCGGCGCCGCTCATGACCTCCCTCCGCCGCATCGGGCTGCTGCTCACGCCCCTCATCGCCCTTGCCGCGCTGCCCGCGACCGCCTCCGCGCACGGGCTCGTCGGCAAGGCCGACCTGCCGCTGCCGACCTGGCTGTTCGCGTGGGCGGCGGCGGTCGTGCTGGTGATCTCGTTCGCGGCGCTGGGCCTGCTGTGGCAGCAGCCGCGTCTGCAGAGACCCCGCGAGCGGCGGCTGTTCGCGCTCGGCGCGTGGGCCGACGTGCTCGGCGGCGTCGTCGGGATCGCCTTCTTCGCGCTGCTGGTCTACAGCGGCCTCGCCGGCACACCGGTCGCGACCGCGAACTTCGCGCCGACCGCGGTCTACGTCGCCTTCTGGGTGGGCCTTGTCATCGCCTCGGCGCTGTTCGGCGACCTCTTCCGCCTGCTCAGCCCGTGGCGGGCGCTGGCGCGGGCGGCCGCCTGGGTCGCGGGGCGGGTGCGGCCGGCAGGCGCGCCGCTGCCGGAGCCGCTGGCCTGGCCGCGGCGGCTGGGCCAGTGGCCGGCGGTCGTCACGATCGCGGCCTTCGCGTGGCTGGAGCTGGTCTCGGTCGACCGCGACGATCCGCAGCTGCTGGCGCTGCTGGCGCTCGCCTACGCGGCCGTGCAGCTGATCGGCATGAGCGTCTGGGGGATCGAGACGTGGAGCCGCCGCGGCGACGGCTTCACCGTCTTCTTCGGTCTGTTCGCGCGCGTCGCGCCGCTGACGCGCAGAGCCGGCGTGCTGTACCTGCGCCGTCCGCTCGACGGGCTGCCGTCGCTGGAGGTGCTGCCGGGGACGGTCGCGCTGCTGTGCGTGATGATCGGCTCGACGACCTTCGACGGCGCTTCTGGCGGACCGCTGTGGACCGATCTCGCGCCGCACCTGCAGGATCGCTTCCACGACCTCGGGCTGGGGCTGACGAGCGCGGGGGAGGCGGCCTTCACGGTCGGCCTGCTCGCCTGCTTCCTGCTGGTCGCGCTCGTCTACCGGATCGGGATCGCGGGCGTGCGGACCGTCGACCGCGAGCGCAGCGCGCGCGAGCTGGCCGGCGCCTTCGCGCACACGCTGGTGCCGATCGCGCTCGCCTACGCCGTCGCGCACTACGCCTCGCTGCTGATCTACCAGGGGCAGGCGCTCGGCTTCCTCCTCTCAGATCCGCTCGGCGACGGCTCGAACCTGCTCGGCACCGCGAACTGGACGATCGACTACACGGTGATCTCCGCGACCGGGATCTGGTATCTCCAAGTGGTCGTGATCGTGCTCGGACACATCGGTGCGCTCGTGCTGGCGCACGACCGCGCGCTCGCCCTCTACCGTGGCGGGCGTGCCGCGCTCCGTTCACAGCTGTGGATGCTGGCCGTGATGATCGCCTTCACCGGCCTCGCCCTCTGGCTCATCTCGGCGGCCAACGCATGACGCTCTACGCCCACGTCGGCCACTGGGCCGTGTCGCTGATCTACGCCGCGCCGGCGATCCTGCTGGCCGGCGCGCTCGCGGTCAGCACGATTCGCCAGCGCAGACGCGAGGCGGCCAGAAGAGCCGCCGGCGGCGAACGTCCAGCCGCCTAGTCAGGCGCCGCGATTGCGATTACAGTTGTCCGGATACGGACATCTGTCACGAACTCCCGCATCGCTGGCACGGCGAGGGGGTTTATGACTCTCCGCAGTCCCATCCGCACCGCAGCACCAAGAGGAGGATGCATGTCGTTTCCCCGTTGGCGGACCCTTGCAGGGGTCACGCTGGCTGTCATCGGCGTTTCGTCGGCCTCGGCACAGGCCGCCGGCAAGCCGGTCGAGATGGAGCAGAGACTGGCCGTCAAGATCTCGCCCGCGAGATCCGGCACCAGCAGAAAGCCGAAGCCGGCCTCGATCGAGGTGACGATCTCCAGCCCCACGCCGGAGCCCGCCACGACCGACACCGTCTCGGTGAAGTTCTCGAAGGGCGTCACCTTCAACAACAGAGCGTTCCCGACCTGTTCGCTGGCGACGATCAACGCGACGAGAAGCCTCTCGCGCTGCCCCAGAGGCTCGATCGTCGGCAGAGGCAAGGCGAGAGCGATCGGCTTCCTCAGCGGCACGCAGGTGCCCGAGGATCTCAGCGTGACCGCGGTCAACAGCCCCG
>DATIOB010000454.1:0-5297 GCA_035473605.1 Conexibacter sp. | reverse complement strand
ACCTCGGCGAGCGCCTCGTGGCGGCCGAACCGCTTCGTCACGCCGGACAGCTCGATCGCCGGGCCGCTCGCCGCGTGCGACGCGAGCCGGCGATCGCTCTGCGCGGTCGGGGTCGCGCTCATCGCTCGCCCGCCTCCTGCGCGGGGCGCGGCACCAGCAGCAGCGAGCAGGGCGCGTCGCGCATCAGCCGCTCCGCCACGCTCCCGATCACGACGCGCGAGAGCGGCCCCCAGCGCCGCGATCCGACGACGACGAGGTCGGCGTCGCCGGCCGCCAGCGCCAGCTCGGCGTCGGGGTCGCCGACGCGCAGCTCGGCGGTCGTGACGTGCTCGAGCTGGCGCACGCGCTCGATCAGCCGGTCAGCCCGTTCGCGCTGACGCTCCACCACCTCCTCCCAGGTGAGCAGCTGGAGCTGCGGCAGCGCCGGGCCGAAGGTCAGCGGAAGCTTGTCGTCGAGCACGGCCAGCACGTGCAGGTGCGCGCCGAGCGCGCCGGCCAGCTCACGTGCGCACGTCAGCGCGGCCTCGCTCTCGGCGCCGCCGTCGATGCCGACGACGATGCGGCGGAGCGCGACCGGTCCGCCATGCACGCCGCTGGCGGCGATCGCGACCGCGCACGGCGCGTCGTGCAGGACCTGTCGCGCGACGCGCCCGGCGCGGGCGTGGCCGGGCGCCGCGCTCGCCGCGGAGCCGAACGCGATCAGCCCGGCATGCTCCTCGCGCGCCGTCCGCCGCAGCGCCCGCGCCGGCGAGAGGTCGCTGAGCGGACGGGTGATCCCGCGCGGCGCGATGTCAGCCCGCGTCGCGAGCAGCATCCGCTCGATCTCCTCCAGCGGTCTCGTCTGCGGTCCCATCAGCAGCGGCAGCGGCAGCACGGTCTCCGGCCAGACACCGGTCAGCAGCACCTCCGCGTCATCTCCGGCGGCAAGCGCCACCGCGAGCGCGGCGGCGTCCTTGCCGCCCTCGCCCCCATCGACGCCGGTCACGATCAGCTTCATCATCGGTCCCCTTTGGATGTAGTGCGGTTGTGCAGGCGCCGCAGCTCGTCGGCGCCCCAGACGACGATTCCGAACGGCGCCACGAGCGCGAGCATCCATGGATCGAGCGCGGCGGTGCCGAAGATCGACTGGCAGAACGGCAGATACACGACGGCGGCGGTGAAGACCAGCTCGAACGCGATGCCCCACAGCAGCAGGCGGTTGCGCAGCACGCCGACCGACCGCAGCGAGGCGTGGTCGGTCCGCGCCGCGAACGCGGTCCCGATCTGGCAGGAGACGATTCCGACGAAGGTGATCGTCGTCGCCTGGATCCAGAGGTCGTGGAGCGGCGCGCCGTCGCCGACCGGATCGCCGAGGCTCCAGCCGCCGTCCAGCAGCACGGCGAAGAACCCGGCCATCACGAGGGCCGCCGAGATCAGGCCGAGGAAGCCCCAGGCGCGGCGCAGCATCGCGCCGGTGATGACGCTCTCGTCGCGGCCCCGGGGCGGCCGCTGCATCGTCCCGGGCTCGGCCGGGTCGCGTCCGAGCGCGAGCGCCGGCAGCGTCTCGGTCCCGAGGTCGATCGCGAGGATCTGCAGCGCGGTGAGCGGCAGCGGGATCGCGCCGCCCGACAGCGCGAACAGCAGGAACGGGACCACCTCGGGGGTCGCGTGGGCGAAGATGTAGACGATGAACTTGCGGATGTTCTCGTAGACGCGACGCCCCTCCTCGACGGCTGCCACGATCGTGGCGAAGTTGTCGTCGGTGAGCACCAGCGTCGCCGCCTCGCGCGCGACGTCGGTGCCCGATCTGCCCATCGCGACGCCGATGTCGGAGTTGCGCAGCGCCGGCGCGTCGTTGACGCCGTCGCCGGTCATCGCGACGACCTCGCCCTGTGCTCTGAGCAGCTCCGCGATCCGCAGCTTGGCCTCCGGAGAGCTGCGCGCGAACACCAGCTCCGCCCCTTCGGCCAAGCGCGCCGAGAGCGCGGCGTCGGACATCGCCGCCAGCTCCGCGCCGGTCACGACCGCCGGCGCCGCCCCGCGTCCGATCCCGACGCGCCGCGCGATCTCGGCGGCCGTCAGCCCGTGGTCGCCGGTCACGATCACGATCCGGATCCCGGCGTCGTGGCAACGCGCGACGGCGTCGGCGACCTCCGGCCGCGGCGGGTCGAGCAGCGCGACGAGGCCGAGCAGCGCCAACCCCGCTTCGGCCGCGTCGCGGCCGGGCGTCTCGTGCGGCTTCAGCGGGCGCCGAGCGACCGCCAGGACCCGCAGCCCCTGGCCGGCGTAGCGCTCGACCGCGCGCTCGACCGTCGCACGGTCGGCGGCGTTCAGCTCGCGGGTCCGACTGCCGTCGGCGACGGTCGTGCAGAGGTCGAGGAGGCGGTCGGGGGCGCCCTTGACGTGGACCCAGCGGGTGCCGTCGAGCTCGTCGATCGTCGTCATCCGCTGCAGGCGCGGGTCGAACGAGAAGGCGGCGCGCCGGACGCGCTCGCGCCAGCGCGCGGTCGGCTGGGCGCCGAACTGCTCGGCGACCCGCAGCAGCGCGATCTCGGTCGGGTCGCCGATCGCCTCGCCGCCTCCGGCCGGGTGCAGATCGGCCTCGCTGCAGCAGGCCAGCGTCGCCGCGAGCGGTCCGAGGTCGCGCGCCGCGGCATCGTCGCCGTCCGTCTCCTCGAGGCCGATCTCGCCCGCGGCCGTCCAGACCGCGACCGCGCGCTGCTGGTTCTCGGTCAGCGTGCCGGTCTTGTCGGTGCAGATGACCGTCGTCGAGCCGAGCGTCTCGACGGCGCTCAGACGCTTGACGAGCGCTCCGCGTCTCGCCAGTCTGCGCACGCCGACAGCCAGCGCGAGCGTGATCGTCGGCAGCAGCCCCTCCGGGACGTTGGCGACGAGCAGGCCGATCGCGAAGATCACCGCGTCGTCGAGCGGAAGCCCGGCGGCGAGGGTGCCGAGCGGGATGAAGGCGATGCCGGCGCCGACCGCGACGACGGCGATCAGCTTAGCGACGCGGTTGACCTCACGCTGCAGCGGGCTGCTCTCGTCGCCGGCGCGCTGCGAGAGCGCCGCGACGCGCCCCAGCTCGGTGTGCATGCCGGTCCTGGTGACGAGCGCGTGCGCCTCGCCGCCGGTGCAGCTCGTCCCGCTGAAGACGAGGTCGGCGCGCTCCAGCGGCGCCTGCGCGTCGTCGGTGCCGGCGCCTGCCGCACGCGAGACGGGCTGCGACTCGCCGGTCAGCGCGGCGGCGTCGATCTCGACCGCTCCGGCGATCAGCTCCGCGTCGGCGGAGACGCGCTGGCCCTCGTCGATCACGAGCAGGTCGCCGGGAACCAGCAGACGTGCCTCGATCTGCTGGAGACGACCGTCTCGCATCACCGTCGCATGTGGCGGCAGGTAGGCACCGAGCGCCTCCACCGCCCGCTCCGCCTGCTGCTCCTGCCAGAAGGCGAACAGCGCGTTGAGCACGACGACGGCGACGATCGCCACGCCGAGCGCGGGCAGCGCGGCGACGAACGCCAGCACCGCCGCAGCCCACAGCAGCAGCGCGAGCGGATGGACGAACTGCTGCGCCAGCTGGCGCGGCCAGCGGCGTCGGTCGCGGCGCACGAGCTCGTTGGCGCCGTACTGCAGCAGCCGTCGCTGCGCCTCCGCCGTCGAAAGCCCGTCGGTCGTCGATGTTCGTGCCGGGACCTCTGACGGCGGCATGGCGGCGGACGTCGGCCTCACACCAGGGACGCTACGAGCACCCTCGCGTGCTGCCATCCGCCCGCACCGCCCCTTTGGGAGCGGCAATCTACTGAGTAGCAGATCGCGCCACCGTCCCGTCGAGCGCCGCCGCGAGCGCGTCGGCGATCCGGGGCGAAGACCGGTCGCTGCGCAGCAGATGGTGTCGGTGGGGCGGGACGTCGGCGAGCGGCTCGAACGACCCGGCCTGCGCGCGCACGACCTCAGGAGTCGCGTCCGACACCCGATCGGGCTCGGCGAGGCGCCGGCGCGCACGAGTCTCCAGCACGGTTGCCGGAGCTGTCAGCTCGACGTGCACGACGTCGGCGGCGTGCTCGCCCAGCTCCGCGGCGAAGGCGGCGCGGTCGGCGGTGCGGCGGAAGGTCGCGTCGACGATCGCTCCGGCGCGGCCCGCCGCCAGCGCCGCGCGCCCCAGCTCCGCGTAGGTGCGCTCGCTGACCGCGGGCGTGTACGCGTCGCCGCCGGCGCGTGCGGTCGCGGCAATCCCGACCAGCCGCTTGCGCACCGTGTCGGAGGAGATCGCCGGCCGGCCGCTGCGCCGCGCCAGCTCGGCGGCGAGCCGGCTCTTGCCGGTGGCGGAGACGCCGCAGACGACCAGCAGCCGCGGCAGGCGCAGCTGCCAGGCGAACCGCTCCGCGACGGCGATCAATGCGCTCGCCGCGGCCCGAGCGGCGACGCGAGCGGTGCCCGTCTCCTGCGCCGCGCGCAGCAGCGTCACCTTCGCGCGCACGTGGGCGCGGTAGATCGCGTGGAACGGCAGCAGCCGGGCGTCGCCGAGGTCGCCGCCGGCGTCGCGATAGGCGGCGAGCAGCGTCTGCGCCGCCGCCGGCTGGCCGAGCGCCGTCAGATCCATCGCGAGGAAGGCCAGCTCGTCGGCGACGTCGATCTCGCGCCAGGCACGGTTGAACTCGAGCCGGTCGACGATCGCCACCGGCGGACCCGGCAGCACGTGCTCGGCGCGCAGGTCGCCGTGCAGCTCGCGCACGTGGCCGTCCGCGGCGCGCGCGGCAAGCGTGCCGGCGTGCCCGGTCGCGAAGGCGGCCGCAGCACGGGTCTGCGCGGCCACGGCGGCGCGACCGGCGGCGTTCGCCGCGCCGTCGAGCAGCTCGATCAGCTCCTCGGCGTTGCGGTCCAGCAGGCGCAGCGCGCCGGCCGCCGCGGCGGCAGCCGTCGCCGGGGCGTCGGCGGCGATCGGCGCGGCGGCGTGGAAGGCGGCCAGCCGCCGTGCGACGGCGCGCAGGTGGCGGTCCTCCAGCGGCCCCCGCCGCGCCAAGCCGGCGAGCGTGGCGCTCTCGTCGAAGCGGCGCATCTCGACCGCGTACTCGATCGCGTCAGCGGCGCCGGCCGAGGCCAGCTGGAGCGCGCCGTCCCTTGCGGCCGGCACCAGCGCCCGCACGGCCAGATAGAGGTCGGGCGCCAGCTCGCGGTTGAGCGCCAGCTCGGCCTCGCAGGCGGCGCGGCGCAGCGGCAGCGTGCTCTGGTCCAGGAAGGCGAAACGCAGCGGCTTCTTGACCTTGAAGGCCCGCTCGCCGGCGAGCACGACCCAGGAGGCGTGCGTCTCGCGCAGCGCGACC
>DATIOB010000453.1:0-4476 GCA_035473605.1 Conexibacter sp. | reverse complement strand
GCGGGCACGTCGCGAGCGAGGGCTCCACGCCGGTCGCCGTCCCGGCCGAGCTGCGCGGCGGCGTCGCCGACGTCTCGATCGTCGCGCCGACGTCGCTCGCGCGCGACCGGGAGGTGCGCGCGTCGTCGCGACCCGCTCCCGCTCGCGCCGCCGCCGCGCGCCCCCTCCCGCTCCAGTCACCGGCCGACCCCTACAACGGCCTCCCCACGACGACCGGCTCGGCCTTCGGCGCGAGCGGGACGCCGCGCGGCTGCGCGGCGGCGAGAGCGGCGACGAGCCCGTTCGGGCGCGGCTTCGCGCCGAACCAGATCTCCACCGCCTACGGCGTCGACCGCCTCCACCGCCGCGGGCTGCGCGGCGAGGGGATGCGGGTCGCGCTGATCGAGGCCGACGGCTTCCTGCACCGCGACCTGAAGACCTTCGCCGCCTGCTTCGGCCTGCGGCTGCCGCCGATCCGCACCGCCGTCGTCGACCGCCGCAGAGCGCTCCCGCCCGGCCCGGAGACGACGCTCGACCTCGAGGTCCTGATCGCGCAGGCGCCGCAGCTGGAGCGGATCGACGTGCAGCAGATGCACTCCGCCAGCAGCGACGTCGCGGGCGACCTGCTCGCGGCGGTCTCGGCCGCGCTGCGAGAGCGCCCGCGGCCCGACGCGCTGTCGCTCTCGCTCGACGTCTGCGAGGCGGCGATCGGCGCGCCCGGCGTGCCGACCGGCTCGATCGTCGCCGTGCGCGCGCTCGACGACCTCTTCGCACTCGCCGCCGCGGCCGGCGTCTCGACCGTCGTCGCCTCCGGCGACGCCGGCTCGGCCGGCTGCCTGCGCGAGAGCGACAGCGTGCTGCCGTCGGTCTCCTTCCCCTCCTCATCGGCGTGGGTGACGGCCGTCGGCGGCACGAACGTGAGACTCGACGCCGCCAACCGGATCGCGCGCGAGGTGGCGTGGAACGACACCCCGGCCGCGATCGCGCTCTTCGCCGAGCAGGGGATCACGACGCCGCCGGCCGAGGCGGTCGCCAACGCCAGCGGCGGCGGCCGCAGCCTGCTGTTCGCGCGGCCGTGGTGGCAGCGCGACGCGGGCCTGCCCGGCGGCGCGCGGCTCGTCCCCGACGTCAGCGCGCTTGCCGGCCAGCTGCCTGGCTGGGTGACCTACTGCAGCAACCGCGCCTGCGTCGAGAGCGACCAGAGCGGCTGGAGCACGAGCGGCGGGACGAGCGCCGCGACCCCGCTGGTGGCGGCGGCGCTGACGCTCTCCAGCCAGGCCGCCCGCCGCCGCGGCCAGCCGCCGATCGGCTTCGCCAACCCGCTGATCTACCGCCTCGCCGACGGCCGCGAGCGCAGCGCCGTGCTACGCGACGTGACCGTCGGGGCAACCGACGTGACCGCCGCCGTCGGCCGCAACTACCACGGCGACAGGGGCGTGCTCGGCGTCTACCCGGCCGGCCGCGGCTACGACCTCGCGACCGGCTGGGGCTCGCTCGTGCTCCCGGCGTTCACCGACGCCGCGCTGGCCGCCGGCCGCCGCGGCGCCGGCGGTCGCTGACACCACCGCGCCGCCAACCCCGCCGCGCACGACGGGGCCAGCGGCGCTGCCTGCACCTACCGGCGGATCGTCACCTTCAACGTCCGCGTCGTCGGCTTGCCGCCGGCGAGCGTCGTCTTGACCGCGAGCCGCGCCGTCAGCGCGGGGCGCGCTCTGAGCGCCAGCCGCAGCTTGCGCGCGGCCGCTCTGCCGACCTTCAGCCGCACGCTGAGCGTGCCGGCGCGCGCGTTCGAGCGCGACAGGCGCGCGAGCGTCGTCGCCCGCTTGGAGCCCGGCACTCTCGCCGACAGCGTCAGCGCCGTTCTGCCGCGCTGCGGCAGCGTCACGCGCACCAGCAGGCCCTTGCCCGTGAGCCCGCTCAGGCGCACGCGCTTGGCCGCCGTCGCGCTCACGCGCGTCGACGGTCTTCTGGCGACCGGCGGTCTCGGCGCCGGCGGGTTGAGCACCGGCGGTCTCTCGACCGGCGGCGTCACCGGCGTGCGCAGGTCGACCGCGGCGCGGCCGAACGGCACGAGCTGGACCGGGCCGAGCAGGCCGTACTCCTCCGACCCCTCGTAGACCGGCAGGCCGGGGAAGGCCGCCGCCGGCGGGACCGCGTTGCGCAGCGTCGTCGCGACGCGCACCTGCAGCTCGTTGGCGCCGGGCTTCAGCAGCCCGCTGACGTCGAGCCGGCGGCCGGCGACCGAGTCGGGCGCCGCCTGGCGCCCGTTGACGGTCACGCGGACGGTCCCCGCGACCTCGCCGAGCTGGAGGTAAACGCCCCGCTCCGGCGCCGCCCAGTCGGCCGGCAGCTCGACCGTCGTCGTGTACGTGCCGACGCCGGAGACTCTCGCCAGGCCCGGCAGCTCGTTCCACGGCTTCAGCGCGTCGAGCTGGAGGTCGTGGACGGTCGTGCCGCCCGCGCTCTCGCCCTCGACCTGCAGGCTCCACGCGCCGGGCGCGATCGGCGCCGGCAGCGCGCCGATCATCGCGGCGCGGCTGCTGCCGTCGCTGAGCTGCACGGTGCGCGCACCGGCGCGGGTGTCGTGCAGCTCGAGCGTGTTCTCGTCCTTGACGACCAGCTTCCCGCCGCTGGCCGCGAGCGCGTGCCGTGCCGGCGCCGCCTCGCCCTTGCGGAAGGCGATCACCTGCGTGCCCATCGGCGCCAGCGTCAGCGGCACGGTCGTGCGCCCGTCGGCCTGCGAGAAGGCGGCGAGCGGAGCGATCGCGCCGCTCCACAGGTCCAGCTCGTACGGCCGTCCGGCGGATGCGAAGCTGCCGTCGACCGTCACCTCCTCGCCGGTCGCGTTGTAGAGGTAGAAGTAGTCGGCCGTCGCCGTCTCGCGGTGCTGCGTGTAGAGCTGCTCGGGGCTCGACCAGCGCGCCGCCGGCACGACGCCGAGCCGTCCCAGCGCGCGACCGGCCTCGCCCTGCGTGCCGACGCGCGCCACCTTCGGCGCCTTCAGCAGCCGCGCGACGGCGGCCTGCACGCGCCCGTCGCGCGCGGCGCCGTCGGCGTAGCCAGTGTCGGCGTTCGGCAGCGCGCCGACGAGCACGACCGCCAGGCCCTGCTCGGCCTCCTGCGCCAGTCTCTCGGCGACGTCGGCCGGGAGCGTCCGCTCGTCGACCACGACCGCCTTGTAGCGCGGCCCGTCGGGGTAGAGCACGCCGTTGCCGTCGGCGCTCTCGTCGAGCACGCCGTTGGGATCGAGGTACTCGAGCGTGTAGCCGGCCGTCTCGATGTTGAGCCCGTCGAACAGCGGCTTCAGCACCTCGGTGTTCGTGAAGCCCTGCGCGGCGGTCGTGATGAAGCCGTCGCGGTAGATCGCGACGTCGGTGCGGGCGGTGCCGGCCTCCAGCACGCTGGTGCCTCGCGCCCAGTAGTCGGTCAGCGCCTTCCAGTCGTCCCACTGCGGGAAGGTCTCGGCGTTCCACGAGTCGGAGACGAGCTGCCCGAAGGCGGTGTCGCCCGGCCAGACTCTCGTCGAGCCCTGGTAGCCGTAGCCGTGGACGGTCGCGCGGCTGGTGCCGGCGGCCCATTCCTTGTCGAGGATCCCCTTGTAGTCGCCGAGGTTCATCTGGTAGCCGTAGCCGAACTGCGCGCCCAGCTCGGAGGAGACCTCGTTGAGGCCGCCCTGGTGCGCGCCGCCGACGACCGAGCGATGGTGGTCGAAGGCGAAGCGCCACTTTCTCGCGTTGCCGACGAGGTCGAAGGGGACCATGTCGCCGGCGTTGAGCGACTCGTCGTCGGGCAGGCCGCCGAGCTGCGCCAGCTCGCGGGCGGAGCGGGTCACGTCGAGGTTCTGGCCGAAGGCCGCCTGCGTGCGGAACTTCACGCCCTGCTCGGCCGACCACTCGGTGAACGGCTTCAGGTGCTCGTCGACGTAGAGGTCGGTGAGCGTCTCGTAGTAGTCATGGCGGATCCGTCTGCCCTGCTCCTGCGGCAGCTCGAAGTCGGCGACCGGCGGCGTCTCCGGAACCCAGTACTCGTTCATTCTCTGCTGGAAGAAGAGCGGCAGGAAGCGTCTGACGTCGTAGCCGCGACGTCTGGAGAACTGCGCCGCCAGCTCGTCGTTCCAGAAGATCCCTCTGGCGTCGATCTCCAGCGAGTCCTCGAAGAACGACCCGCCGTGCTCGCGCAGCAGTCTCGCCGACTGGGCGGTGAACTGGTTGTCGACGACGTATCTGCCGGCCGCTCTGATCGCGGCGTCGTTGAAGTGGTCGATCACGCCCTGCTCGGCGTCGCGATGCCAGAAGGCGAAGAGGATCCATCTCTCGCCCGCTCTGCCGGCCGGCGCTCTCCACGTCAGGTCGCCGCTTCCGTCGACGTCGGCGGTGAGGTCGATCAGCGAGGTCGGGTCGAGCACCGTGCTGCTGGCCGGCGGCTCGTTGACGTTCTCGACGGCGGGGCCGGCGGTCACGACCTTCGCGGCGGTGACGGCGAACAGTCTGCCTCTGT
>DATIOB010000452.1:0-2757 GCA_035473605.1 Conexibacter sp. | reverse complement strand
GACGCGCTCGTCGCCGCTGGCCTGGTCGTGCCGGTGCGCGACCGCAGCGGCGAGGTGCGGATGACGCCGACCGCCCCGCTCGACCTCGAGACGGAGCTGCGCGCCTCCTGACGATGCGGGTCCGGACGCGCAGCGCGCCGCGGACCCGCACCGTGCGGGCTTCACCCAACCGTCAGCGTTCCCTCCATGCCCTGCTGACGGTGGTTGCCGATCGGGCAGTAGAAGGTGTAGGTGCCCGGTCTCAGGTTCGCGGTGACGTCCGCCGTCTCGGTGCCCGGCTGGATCGTCGGCGACTCCTCCTCGACGCCCTCGCCCTTGATCTCGACGGCGTGCGGCAGTTGGTTGCCGGCCGGATTGGCGAGCACGATCGTGACGTCGCCGGGGCTCGCTCTCAGCGTTCTTCTGCTGAAGGCGAGCGCACCCTCGGTCTCGACGGCGTCGAGCGCCAGCCGCGAGCTGGCGCTGCCCTGCGGCGCGCTCTCCGTCGTCGCGGGGGCGGCGGCGCCGGTCGCGCTCGACGCGGTCGTGGAGCTGTCGCCGTCATCGCCGCAGGCGGCGAGCGCGAGGGTGGCGGCCGTCAGCGCCGCGGCGACGGTCACGCTGCGGATCGGCGGGCGGTGCACTCCCATGGGACGTCCTCCGTTCTGATGTGGGCCTCGACTCGGAGGACTCCACCCGCGCGCGATCCTTCCCGCGCGCATCAAGGTCCGCTAGACTTCTCGCACAAAGCGAAGTCTTGAAGACCTGAGGTCACACGATGAGCGCGCTCGCAGACATCCCGCAGCCGGAGACGCTCCGCGACAAGGCGGAGCACGTGCGCGCGTTGATCGCGCCGATACGGGCCCAGCCGGTCCCGGCGCCGGCCGACCTCGCCGCCGCGCGCGCCGAGCGCCAGCGCCGCTACGACGTGATCGAGGACTCGATCCTCGACCTCTCCAGCGCGCTGCCGCAGGGGACCGAGGACTACGACGCGCGCAAGCTGTTCGAGTTTCTCGTCGGGCTGCGGCGCGCGATCGCCGCCGACACCGAGGTGACCGATCCCGGCGGCGAGATCGAGCTGATCGGGCTGATGATGCGCGACGTGCTCGCACGGATCGAGCGGCGCCTGCTGCACGACGAGCTGGACGACCCGCGCGCCGCCGTCGACTTCGTCTTCGCGACGCTCGAACGCGTCTCCGCCGGCGACCTCGCGCGGTTGCTCGGCGTCTCGACGAAGACGATCGGCGCCTGGCGCGCCGGCAGACCGGTCACCCGCAACGGCGAGCGCGCGGTCGTGCTCGCGCAGCTGATCAGCTACCTGCGCCCCTCGCTGACGCCGCTGGGGATCGTGCTGTGGTTCGACGCCGAGCGCGACCAGCTCGACGGCCGCACGCCGCTGCAGCTGCTCGACCGCGGCGTCGCGAGCGCCCACGCGCCGCTGGTGGCGCTGGCGCGAGGATCGCGTGGCCAGCTGGCGGGCTGAGTCGCCGGCGGCGCACGGCGAAGCCACACGATGAGCCCCGCCTGGAAGAGCGAGCCCGCGCGCATCGCGGGCGAGTGGCACTGCTTCCGCCAGGTCGCGCCCGACTGGCCGCCGCTCTACCACGCCGCCGGCGAGCCCTCGCCGTCGCAGCGCTCGGCCCGCTGGCACCGCCTCGGCGAGGGCTACGCGCAGTACCTCGCGCTGGAGCCGCTCGGCGCCTGGGCTGAGCTGGTCCGCTTCGAGCGGATCCGCGGCGGCACGCGCGCGGCGCAGTACCGCCGCAGGCTCTACCTCGTCTTCGTGCGCGAGCGTGAGATCGCCGACCTCTCGACCTTCGAGCGCTGGGCCGACTGCGGGCTGGACCCGCGCGCCGCGGTCGGTGACCACGGCGCCTGCCAGGCGATCGCCGACGACCTCCGCGCCGCCGGCTATCGCGGCGTGCTGGCGCCGTCGGCCGCGCTCGACGGGGCGACCAACCTGACGCTCTTCGGCGCCCGCTACGAGAAGGTCCTGCTCGGCGGGCTGGAGCGGTGGGAGAACCCCAACCCGGAGCTGCGGCTGCCGTGCAGCCTCGCCGCCGAGGGGACGCCGCCCGAGCAGCTGATCGTCGAGACGACCTTCGCCGACATGCCGCACGACGGCTACCGCGCGTGGCTGCGGGCCGAGGGCCTGCGCGCCCCGCGCGGCGTGCCGTAGCGCGGACGACTCAGCGGAAGCGCCGCAGCCGCAGCGCGTTGGCGACGACCGAGACGCTGGAGAAGGCCATCGCGGCGCCGGCCAGCAGCGGGTTCAGCAGGCCGGCGGCGGCGAGCGGCAGCGCCGCGACGTTGTAGCCGAAGGCCCAGGCGAGGTTCTGCTTGATCGTCCGCAGCGTCGCGCGCGAAAGCCGGATCGCGTCGGCGGCGGCGCGCAGGTCGCCGCTAACGAGCGTCAGGTCCGACGCCTCGATCGCGACGTCCGTGCCGGTGCCGATCGCGAGGCCGAGATCGGCCTGCGCCAGCGCCGGCGCGTCGTTGACGCCGTCGCCGACCATCGCCACGACGCGGCCTTCGGACTGCAGCCGCCGCACGACGTCGGCCTTGTCGGCGGGCAGCACCTCGGCGATCACGTCCTCAGGCGCGATCCCGACCTCGGCGGCGACGGCGGCGGCCGTCGCGGCGTTGTCGCCGGTCAGCAGCAGCGGCCGCAGCCCGAGCGCCTTCAGCGACGCGATCGCCTCCGCGGACGACGGCTTGATCGTGTCAGCGACCGCCAGCAGCGCCCGCACCTCGCCGTCCCAGGCGACGAGCACGGCG
>DATIOB010000451.1:0-4773 GCA_035473605.1 Conexibacter sp. | reverse complement strand
GCCGCTCGCGCGCGCTCGCTCCGGTCGTGCGCACGTCGATGGCCTATCCGCTCGCCGAGCGCTTCCGCAGCGGGATCACGCTGGCGATGTTCACGCTCGTCGTCTTCACGCTCGTGACCGGCTCGGCGTCGACCGGCTCGTTCGTGCGCGCCTTCGACAACGAGGAGCTGTTCGGCGGCGGCTTCGACGTGCGTGCGACGACCTCGCCGGCGACGCCGGTCGACGCGATGGCGGCGGCGCTCGCGCGGACGCCCGCGGCGCGCCCCGGCGACGTCGAGGCCGTCGGCAGCCAGTCGTACCTGCCGGTCGACGCGCGCCAGCTCGGCACCGCCCGCGCGGCGGGCGCCTATCCGCTGCGCGGGCTCGACGCCGGCTTCCTGCGGCGCACGACCTTCGCGCTCGGCGCGATCGCCGACGGCTACGGCTCCTCGCGTGAGGTCTGGACGGCGCTCGCGCGCAGACCGGGCCTCGCGGTCGTCGACTCCTATGTCGTCCCGCGGCGCGACAACTTCAACTTCTCGGCCGCGCCCGCCGACTTCAGAGTCAGCGGCTTCTACTTCGACGACGGCCGCTTCGCGCCGGTGCCGCTGAGCGTCCGCGACCCGCAGAGCGGCAGACGGCTGCGGTTGACCGTGATCGGCGTGCTGGCTGACTCGGCGCCGCTGGAGATGCTCGGGATCTCGACCTCGCAGCGGACCGTCGCATCCGCCTTCCCCGGCCGCGCGCACCCGACGATCCACTACTTCGACCTCGCGCCCGGCGTCGATCCGGAGCGGGCGGCGGCGCGGATCGAGTCGGCGTTCCTCAGCGACGGGATGGAGGCCGAGTCGATCGCGGAGGTGCTCGACGACGCGGTCGGCGCGTCGCTGACGTTCAACCGTCTGATCCAGGGCTTCATGGCGCTCGGGCTCGTCGTCGGCGTCGCGGCGCTCGGCGTCATCAGCGCCCGCGCGGTCGCCGAGCGCCGCCAGCAGATCGGCGTGATGCGCGCGATCGGGTTCCGCCGCGGGATGGTGCAGGCGTCGTTCCTGCTGGAGTCGTCGTTCGTCGCGCTGACGGCGATCGTCGTCGGCAGCGGGCTCGGGCTGCTGCTGGCGTGGAACATCGTGCGCGACCAGCGCCGGCAGCCGAGCTGGGAGCAGCTGACGCTCGTCGTCCCGTGGGCGAACCTCGCGATCATCTTCCTCGCCGTCTACCTCGTCGCGCTGCTGGCGACGCTCGTGCCGGCGCTGCGCGCGGCGCGGATCCGCCCCGCCGAGGCGCTGCGCTACGAGTGAGCGCGGCTGGTCGCGGCGCCGAGGGCTGAACGTGCGAGAGTGCGGCAGGTGAAGGATCCGCGGCGGAACGTTCGCCACCACCCGGTCGGCCGCACTCCCCACCTGCGCGCCCACCACTGGCGCCGCCGCACGCTCCGGCAGCGGCGGACGGGGCTGCTGGCGCTGATCGCCGTCCTCGGCCCGGGCCTGCTCGCGGGGCTCTCCGACGACGATCCGGCCGGGATCACGACCTATTCGATCCTCGGCGCCGACTACGGCTATGAGCTGCTGTGGGTGCTGGCGCTCTCGACCGCGGCGCTGATCGTCTTCCACGAGCTGGCGGCGCGCACCGGCGTGATCACCGGCAAGGGGCTGATCCTGCTGGTGCGCGAGCGCTACGGACCCGCGCCGGCGGCGTTCGCCGTGACGGCGCTCGTGGTCGCGAACGTCGGCACGATCTGCGCCGAGTTCGCCGGGGTCGCGGTCGGCGCGGAGCTGCTGGCGGGGGTCGGCCGCGGCGTCTCGGTGCCGCTGGCGGCGATCGTCGTGATCGCGCTGGTGCTCGGCAGCAGCTTCCATCGCGTCGAGCACGTGCTGCTCGCGCTCGCCTCCGTCTTCGTCGCCTACGTCGCGGCAGGGATCCTCGCCGACCCCGACTGGGGCGCGGCCGCGCAGGGGCTGGTCGTGCCGCGGATGCCGGGCGGACGCGACGCCGTGCTGGTCGCCGTCGCGACGCTCGGCACGACGCTGGCGCCGTGGGGGCTGGCGTTCATGCAGAGCTACGCGGTCGACAAGCGGCTCAGAGCGGAGGATCTCGCCTACGAGCGCGTCGACGTGATCAGCGGCGCGCTGCTGACCGGCATCATCGGCGCCTTCATCGTGATCGCGTGCGCGGCGACGCTCCATCCCGCCGGGATCAGCATCGACGACGGGGCGGAGGCCGCGCGGGCGCTGGAGCCGCTGGCGGGCTCGCTCGCGTCGACCCTGTTCGCGCTCGGCTTCCTCGGGGCGGCGCTGCTGGCCGCCGCAATCGTGCCGCTGTCGACGGCGTACTCGGTCTGCGAGGCGGCGCAGCACCCGGCCGGGCTCGACGCGCGCCCGCGCGCGGCGCCGCTCTTCTACGGCACCTTCGTCGGCGCGATCGCGGTCGCCGCCGCGATCGTGCTGATCCCCGGCGTCCCGCTGATCCCTGTGCTGTTCCTGACGCAGGCGCTCAACGCGGTGCTGCTGCTGGCGATCCTGCCGTTCATGCGCGCGCTGGCGCGCGATCCCGCGGTGATGGGGAGATACCGCCTCAGCCGCATCGACGCGGTCGTGACCGCCGTCGCGATCGTCGCGATCGCGGCCGCATGCGTCGTGCTGCTCGTGCTCACGGTGACGGCGTGACGGCGGGCGCCTTCGCGAAGATCGCCGAGACCTGCTCGGCCCACGCGTCGATCGCCGGCCAGTCGCGCGCGTCGCACGGCTCCATCCGGTTGAAGGGGAAGTGGAGCTTCGAGGGATCGACCACGCCGCCGAAGACGGCGACGGCGTCCGGCGCCGGCGCGTGCGCGAGCGCCTTGTCGAGCTGGGCGCGGGAGGCGGCGACGTCGTCGGGCGCGGTCGTGCGCGGGCCCATCGCGAAGACGGCGACGGGACGCGCCGCGAGCGCGTCGTGGTGGCAGCGCAGGAAGCCGCGCGCGTCGCGGTGGACTCTGCCGGTGTAGAGCGCCGTTCCGAGCACGACGCCGGCGTAGCGGTCGAGCTCGTTGACCTCGCCGGCGCGGCGCACCTCGACGGTCCAGCCGTCGACGCGCAGGCGCGTGGCGATCGCCTCCGCGACGTCATGGGTCGATTCGTGTTTGGTCGCGTAGGCGACCAGCAGGGGCGGGGTCATGGCGAACCACCTCTCTCGACGAGGTTGTGGTCGATCGCGTAGCGGACCAGCTCGGCGCGCGTGGAGCGACGGATCTTCTGCTGGATGTGGGCGCGGTGGGACTCGACCGTGCGGATGCTGAGGAAGAGCTGTTGGGCGATCTCGGCGTTGGTGTGGCCAAGCGCGATCAGCCGCAGCACCTCCAGCTCGCGTGCGGTGAGGTCGTCGGGCGGACCGCTCGGGGCGGGCTCGGCGGCCATTCGCGCGCCCAGCTCAGGGTTCAGGTACGTGCGCCCGTCGCGGGCCAGCCGGACCGCCTGGACCAGTTCGTCGTCGGCGGCCTCCTTGAGCACGTAGGCGCGGGCGCCGGCTCGCAGCGCCTCGCGCGCGAAGGCCGGGTCCTGCTGCATCGTCAGGACGACGATCGCCGTCTCGGGCAGCTCGGCGGTGAAGCGGGGGATCGCGTCCAGGCTCGGCTCGCCGGGCATGTTGAGGTCGAGCACGAGCACGTGCGGGCGGTGGGCGCGGACGGCGCGCATCGCCGCGGCGACGTCGCCGGCCTCGCCGACGACGGCGATGTCGTCCTCGGCGTCGAGCACCAGCCTCAGGCCGGCGCGCACGACGCGATGGTCGTCGGCCAGCACGACGCGAATCTGGCTGTCGATTGTCTCGCTCTCGGTCACCTGCCGAACATACGCCCATGGGTGGACGGGGGACAGCGCACGCGACACGGGTTCGTCTCCGTGGTTCTCCGCGAGCGACCGCTTTCCGTAGTTCTCCGTGGTGCGACACGCGGCGGACCCCGATGGCAGGGCGTCAGCGGCGCCGTAGCCTCGTCTCATGCCTGAAACCAGTAGATCTGCTCTCGGTCCTGTCGTGATCGCCGGTGGCGGCGTCGCGGCCGTCGAGACGCTGCTGGCACTGCGGGCGTCCCCTGGGGGTGACGCGCTCGACGTGACGCTGCTCGCTCCCGATCACGATCTCGTCTACCGTCCGATGTCGGTCGGAGAGGCGTTCGGGCGGCCGCTGGTGCGTCGTTACTCGCTCGACGCGATCTGCGCCGACCTCGGCGCCGCGCTCGTCGAGGACGTGCTCTCGGCGGTCGACGGCGAGCGTCGCTGCGTCGTGACAGGAAGCGGACGTGAGCTGCCGTTCGACGCGCTCGTGGTCGCGACCGGCGCCCGCGCCCGTGTCGCGCTGCCGAACGCCTTCACCTTCTTCGCCGACACCGACACCGACGCCGACGGCTACCAGTGGATCGTGCGAGAGGTCGAGGAGGGCACGACGCGGACGATCGCGTTCGTCGTGCCGGCCGGGGTCGGCTGGTCGCTGCCGCTCTACGAGCTGGCGCTGTTGACCGCGCACCGCGCCTGGTCGGTCGGCGCCGGCGACGTCGCCTTCACGCTCGTCACGCCGGAGGAGACGCCGCTGGCGCTCTTCCAGGGGGAGGGCAGCCGGACGGTCGCGAGGCTGCTCGGCCTGGCTGGGATCGAGCTGGAGATGAACACCTACGCGCACGACTACGACGGCCGCAACCTCCACCTCACCCCGGGCGACAGGCAGATCGCGGTCGACCGCGTCGTCGCGCTCCCCACGCTCAGCGGACCGTCGATCGACGGGCTGCCGCTCGACCCCGACGGGTTCGTGCGGGTCGACGACCAC
>DATIOB010000450.1:0-8314 GCA_035473605.1 Conexibacter sp. | reverse complement strand
GAGACGATCGCCCGCGAGATCGCGCCGGCGATCGGCTGGTCGCCGACGGTCGTCTGAGGGTAGGCCGCAAGCATGCGTCCCCGTGCCTCCCGCGCCGCCGTGATGACCGCGGCGGCGACCATGCTCGCCCTCCCCGCCGCCACGACCGCCGCCAGATCCGAGCAGCAGGCCGCGCCGGCCTATCCGAACACGAGACTGGCGATCGCCGTCCAGGGCAGACCGCGCGCCGGCAGCGTCGCGACGGTCGTCGTGAGCGGCTCCAACGAGGCGAGAGACCCGCCGACCGACTACTCGATCGACCTGTTCGTGCAGGACCCGCGCACGCTCAAGCGCTGTCCGCGCTCCTACGGCGCGGAGCTGGACAACGTCATCAACCTCGGCGACCACATCGCGCGGATCGGCCGCGGCCTCAACGCCGGCGACGGCGGCCGCTTCCGCATCCCGATCAAGTACCAGAGCGGCTCGACGCGCAGAGTGCTGTTCTGCGCCTATGCCCGCTTCGTGATCGACGACGCCGCCGTCGCGTCGCTGCGCCACACGTTCGCCAGAGCGGCGCGCAGACCGGCCCGGCGCTGACCTCGCCCGCCTCAAGTCGAGGCGGGTCGCGGCCGATCTCCGGGGGACGATGCTCACTCCCCGACGTCTCATCTGCGCCACGCTGCTCGCCGCCGTCGCGAGCCTCGGCACCGCCGCCGTCGCCCCCGCCGACGAGATCCTCGGCGACGGCCGCGTCGTCGTCGAGTGGGGCCCGGCCGCCCGCGCCGCCAAGCCGTTCGCCGCCTCGCTGCGGCGCTCGGGCTCGATCGAGCAGGTCGCGACCGCCGTCAACGACCGCTACAGACTGCCGCGCGACATCCCCGTCGTCTTCTCCAGCGAGGCCGAGATCGGCCCCGCCTACCTGCCCGAGGTCGAGATCGAGGGCGACAAGGTCAGCTTCATCCACTTCCCGCACACCTTCCTCACGTACGAGGTCAAGGTGATGCGCAAGATGCTCGGCGGGATGAAGGATCCCGGGCCGGTGCGGATGATGATCTACGCCAACGAGTTCGTCGTCGCGCACGAGCTCGGCCACGCGCTCGTCGACCAGCTGGCGATCCCGATCACGGGCAAGGAGGAGGACGCCGTCGACGGCTTCGCCGCCTACCTGCTCGCGAACACGCCGGCGTTCGGGCCGCGCTCAGCGCTCGCCGCCTCGATCCTCTTCGCCGGCATGTCCTCGACGCCGACCGAGGAGGACTACGCCGACGAGCACTCGCTCTCGCAGCAGCGCACCTACCAGTTCCTCTGCTGGATCTACGGCAGCGACCCGAAGGAGTTCAAGTCGCTGGTCGGCAGGGACGGCCTGCCGAAGCGCCGCGCCGTCCGCTGCGGCGACGAGTGGAAGCAGCTCAACCGCTCGTGGTCGACGCTGATGGCGCCGCACCTGAAGACGCCGGTGGCGTAGCGACACGCCACGCCGCTCGACCGAACTCTACCCTCACGTTAGGGTAGAGTCGAGCGGTGCCCAGCATCGCTCTGCCCCGTCCGTCCCTGCCCGCGCCGGCCGTCCTGCGCGTCGAGCTGCTCTCCGGCCTCGTCGTCGCGCTGGCGCTGATCCCCGAGGCGATCTCCTTCTCGCTGATCGCAGGCGTCGATCCGAAGATCGGGCTCTACGCCTCCTTCACGATGGCCGTCGCGATCGCCTTCTGCGGCGGGCGGCCGGCGATGATCTCGGCCGCGACCGGCGCGATGGCGCTCGTCGTCGTCTCGCTCGTGGAGGAGCACGGCGTCGAGTACCTGTTCGCGGCCGCGCTGCTCGCCGGCGCCTTCCAGATCGTGCTCGGCCTGCTCGGCGTCGCGAAGCTGATGCGGTTCGTGCCGCGTTCGGTGATGACCGGCTTCGTCAACGCGCTCGCCATCCTGATCTTCCTCGCGCAGATCCCGTACCTGACCGACGGCGGCCTCGCCGGCTGGCTGCTGTGCGCGGTCGGGCTGGCGATCATCTACAGCGTGCCGCGGCTGACGACCGCGATCCCGGCGCCGCTGGTGGCGATCGTGACGCTGACCGTCGTCGTGGTCGCCGCGGGCATCTCGGTCCCCGACGTCGGCGACCAGGGCGAGCTGCCGAGCACGCTGCCGATTCTCGGCATCCCGTCGGTCCCGTTCAGCTTCGAGACGCTCAGCATCATCGCGCCGTACGCGCTCACGCTCGCCGCGGTCGGGCTGCTGGAGTCGCTGATGACGGCCAAGCTCGTCGACGACGTCACCGAGACCGGCTCCGACAAGGACAGAGAGGCGCGCGGCCAGGGGATCGCGAACATCGTCACGGGCTTCTTCGGCGGCATGCCCGGCTGCGCGATGATCGGCCAGACGATGATCAACGTCCGCGCCGGCGGCGCGCGCACGCGCATCTCGACCTTCTGCGCCGGCTTCTTCCTGCTGATCCTCGTCGTCGTGCTCGGCTCGGTCGTCGCCGTGATCCCGATGGCGGCGCTGGTCGCTGTGATGGTGCTCGTCTCGGTCTCGACCTTCGACTGGCACAGCATCGCGCCCGCGACGCTGAGACGGATGCCGCTCGGCGAGACGGTCGTGATGGGGGTGACGGTCGCGGCGACCGTCGCGACCCACAACCTCGCGATCGGCGTCGGCCTCGGCGTGCTGACCTCGATGGCGATCTTCGCCCGCCGCGTCGCCCACCTCGTCGAGGTGCAGCGGCTGCTCGACCCCGACGGCACGAGCGTCCTCTACACCGTCTCCGGCGAGCTGTTCTTCGCTTCCGACCAGGAGCTGATCGAGGCGTTCGACTACGCCGCCGACCCGCCCGACGTCGTGATCGACCTCTCGCGCGCCCACCTCTGGGACGCCTCCGCCGTCGCCGCGCTCGACGCGATCGCGACGCACTACGCGCGCCATCGGATCGAGCCGCGGATCGAGGGCCTCAACCGCCGCAGCGAGCAGTTGCGCAGCGATCTCGCCGAGCCGCTCGCGGCCGCGCGCTGAAGTAGGCTGGCGACGATGGCCGAGCGCGCCCAGATGCTCCAGATCGGCGAGGTCGCCGAGCGCGTCGGGCTGTCGCTGCGCAGCGTCCGCTTCTACGAGGAGTCGGGCCTGCTGACGCCGGCCGCGCGCAGCGACGGCGGCTTCCGCCTCTACACCGAGGAGCAGGTGGAGCGGCTGCTGCTGATCAAGCGGATGAAGCCGCTCGGCTTCTCGGTCGAAGAGATGCGCGATCTGCTGACCGCATACGACACGCTGGAGGCGGCCGACGCCGACCCCGCGCAGCTCGACGCCGCGCGGCAGTCGATCGCCGCCTTCTCGGAGCGGACGGTCGAGCGGATCGCCGACCTGCGCAAGCAGCTCGACCGCGCCGAGGAGTTCGCGGCGCGGCTGGAGCGCGTGCGGGCGCCGCGCGGCTAGGGGCGCCGCGCGGCTAGGGGCGCGGCGGGCCGGCGCGTCAGGCGCCGGGCGCGCTGAGGCTCGGGTGGCCGGGACCGGGCCACGGCGCCAGCAGCAGGAGCAGCAGCGCGTCCTCGACGGCTCTGACCGCGTGGCGCTCGCCCGGCGACCAGTGCACGAGCCCGCCGGAGCGGAGGCTGCGCGTCTCGCCCTCCGGCGTCGTCAGCTCGACCGCGCCGTGGTGGATGTGCAGCCATGCGTGCTCGTGCACCTCGTGCTCCTGCAACTGCTCTCCGGCCGGCAGCGCGAGCGCGATCGCGCGCGCCCCGCCCTCGTCGGAGCGCAGCACGAGCGGCTGGTGCGGCTCGACCGCGAGCGCGGTCAGATCCCAGGTCTCCATAGGCCCACGCTACCCGCTCGTCGCGTTCGCGGCACGGCACCACGTCGCGCACGTGCGAGCGTCGGCGCAGCCTGCGAGACTTGCGCGCCGATGGGGCCGCTGCTCGCCGACCGATTCGCCGCGCGCGCGGCCGCGCGACCGCATGACCTCGCCGTCGCGGCCGACGGCGGCGGCACGACCTACGGCGCGCTGGCGGCGCAGGCCGAGGCGGCGGCGCGGGCGCTCTCCGGGCGGCGCCGGATCGCGATCCTGCCGCGCGCGGAGGCCGCGTCGCTCGCGGTCGTGCTGGGGGCGATGACGGTCGGCACGAGCGTCGTGCTGGTCGACCGCCACCTGACCGCGGCGCAGGCCGAGCGCGTGCTCGCGGTCGCCGCGCCGGAGCTGATCGTGACCGCGGGGCGCCACCCGCGGCCGCTGCTGGAGCGGGTCGCGCCGGAGCGCGTCGTGGCGCCGCAGGCGCTGGTGGGCGGCGCGGGTCGCGCGGCCGTCGAGCGCGAGGCCGCCGAGCGCGGCGCCGCCGGCGCGCGCGATGGGCGCGCTGCGGACGAGGAGGCCGGCGCGGAGGTTGCGCTGCCGCGCCGCGCCCGCCCTGACGACGAGATGCTCGTCGGGCTCACCTCCGGCACCAGCGGCGAGCCGAAGCTGTTCGCGCGCGACCAGGCGTCGTGGGCGACGACGCTCGACCGCTCTGACCAGACCTTCGACGTGCGACCGGGCGACGTCGTCTCCGCCGCCGGCCCGCTCGACCACTCGCACTTCTTCTACGGCGCGCTGCACGCGCTCACGCGCGGCGCGACCGTCGACCTGCGGCCGCTGGCGACGGCGTTCGGCGACGGCGACGGCGCGGCCTTCGCAGAGGTCACGCACGTCTACCTCGTCCCGGCGCTCGCGGTCGACCTCGTCGCGCTGCTCGGCGAGCGGCCGCGCGAGCACGTGCGCGAGGTGATGTCCTCAGCCGCGCCGTGGCCGCAGCAGGCGCGCGAGCGGCTCGCGCGGCTGCTGCCGGCGGCGACCGTGACGCACTTCTACGGCGCCTCGGAGCTGAGCTTCGTCGCGCGCGAGGACTCGTGCACGCCGCCGCCGCGCGCCGGCGCGAGCCGCCCCTTCGACGGCGTCGAGATTGAGCTGCGCGGACCCGACGGCGCGCCGCTGCCAGACGGCGAGCAGGGCGAGGTCCACGTCCGCAGCGACATGCTCTTCAGCGGCTACCTGACGCCGGCCGGCCTCGTCGGCGGACCGGACGCCGACGGCTGGCTGACGGTCGGCGACCTCGGCACGCTGCGCGACGGCTGGCTGTCGCTCGCGGGCCGCGGCAGCGAGACGATCGTCAGCGGCGGATTCAACGTCGAGCCGGCCCACGTCGAGCAGGCGCTCGCCGGTCTGCCCGGCGTGCGCGAGGTCGCCTGCGTCGGGCTGCCCGACGAGCGCTGGGGCGTGCTGCCGGTTGCCGTGCTCGTGCTCGACGGCGCGGCGCCGCCGCCGACGCGCGCGCAGGTGCGCGACCACGTCCGCGCCGCGCTGCCGCAGCCGAGCCGGCCGCGCCGCGTCCTCGTCGCCGAGCAGCTCCCGCGCAGCCCCCGCGGCAAGCTGCTGCGCCCGCGTCTGGCCGCGCAGGTGGCGGCCGGCGAGCTGCGCGAGCTGGGCTGAGCGGCGCGCGCGAGCGCCCGCCCGAGGCGTGAGCGCGCGCGTGAGTTCCGGGGGTCTGCCCCAGCGTCAGGCGCGTCGGCGCTGGGTAGGGTCGAGCCGATGACGGCTCCGAACCTCTTTCCAGCTCGGCGGCTGGGCGCATTGCTCGCGCTCGCGACCGCCGCCGTCGCGGCGCTCGCAACGGCGGCCGCCGCCCCTCCCGCGGAGGCCGCGAAGCGCGCGAGCGTGACCGCGATCCACGGCATCTGCGGCGGCCGCGACCTCTGCGTCGTCGACCCCGCCAAGCGCAGCGTCGCGCGCCTCGCGCGCGGCACGGCCGCGAATCCCTACAGCGGCGTCAGCGCGACGCCGAACGGCCGCGCGACCGCGTTCGCGCGTGGCGGCAGAGTGTTCCGCGCTGGCCCGCGTGCGGCCGCTCCCAGACAGGTCGGCGGCGGCATCACGCCGCTGATCAGCCCCGACGGCCGCGGCGTCACCTGGCGCGCGGAGATCCAGGTGCAGCAGTGCGATCCCTTCGGCGGCTGCGCGCAGCTGCAGACGTTCGCGCTCTTCCGCCGCTGGGCCGGCGAGCCGAGACCGACGATCGTCGAGACGTACTCGTACAGCAGCGCCTGGTGGGGCGCGAGAATCGTCAGCCAGAACACGCGCAGAGGCGCCGCCGGCGACGAGATCTCGCTGCTCGACGGTGAGGGCGATCCCGTGCGTTCGCTGACCGACGACCCGGCGCGCTCCTTCACGAGCCCGGCGCTCTCGCCCGACGGGAGGCTGCTGGCGGTGATCTCGGAGCCGTTGCCGTCGGGCGACGCGGAACTGACCTATCGCGGCCGTGTCGAGCTGTTCGACACGGCCAGCGGCAGACGCGTGCGGACGCTGACCGAGAGCGGCGAGGACGACGTGCCGATCTTCAGCCCCGACGGTCGCCAGGTCGCCTTCAACCGCGGGCGCGACCTCTACGTCGTCGCCGCCGGCGGCGACGGCCAGGCGAGACGGGTCGCGCGCGACGTGCTGCTGACCGGGCCGAGCTGGGCGCGCGTGCGCTGATCGGAGTGCGTGGTCGGGCGTGCGGCGCGTCGCGCCGGCTCAGCCGCGCGGCGCGATCGCGCCGACGCGGTCGAGCAGCGCGGCGGCGACCAGCTCGACCGCCTGCGCGGTCGTCGTGCTCGGGAGGATCTCGACCTCGGCGGTCGTCGGCGCCTCGTACGGCTGGTCGATCCCCGGCAGACCGGTCGAGTGACCGTCGGCGGCACGGCGGTAGACGCCGCGCGGATCGCGCTCGACGCAGGTCGCCAGCGGCGTGTTGACGTAGACCTCCACGAACGGGATCCCGTCGTTCTCGTGCAGCGCGCGGGCGGCCTCGCGGCCGGCGGCGAAAGGCGAGACGGCGGCGACGATCGCGACCGTCCCGGCGTCGGCGAAGAGGCGCGCCAGCTCGGAGAGGCGGCGGTTGTTCTCTCTGCGGTCCTCGCCCGAGTAGCCGAGGTCGGAGCAGACGCCCTGGCGCGCGGTCGTGCCGTCGAGCCGGTAGGCGGGGCGGCCGCTCTCCAGCAGCCGCGCCTCGAGCGCGACGGCGAGCGTCGACTTGCCGGCGGCGTGCAGGCCGGTCAGCCAGATCGTCGCACCGCTGCGGCCGAGCGCCTCCCAGCGCTGGCGGCGTTCGACCGAACCCTGGTGCCACGTGACGTTCGCGCTTCTCATCGTGGGATCGTAGCTTCCCGGCCGCCCACCGCCGGGTGCCCTACGGCCCGACGGCGTGCGTGCGCAGGTGCGCGAGCGCGCCGTCGAGCGCCACTTCGAGCGGCTGCAGGGTCCCGACCGTCTGCGACAGCAGCAGGCCGCCCTCGATCGCCGCCAGCAGCTCGGTCGCGAACGCCTCGGGGTCGGCGCCGTCGTCGAGCAGGCCGCGCTCGCGCATTCGCGCGACGCCGGCGGCGAGCAGCTCGCTCCAGCGGCGGAAGTAGGCGGCGAGGTCGTCGCGCAGGACCGGGTCGACGGCGGCCAGCTCGCTCGCGAGCGAGCCGATCGGGCAGCCGAGCACGCCGTCGACGCGGGTGTAGTGGGCGATCACGCGGTCGCGCCACGCCGCCCACGCCTCCCAGCTGTCAAGCGTGTCGAGCGCCGGCCGCTGCGCGTCGAGCACGCGCTCGCCCTGGCAGGCGACGATCGCGCGCACCAGCTCGTGCTTGCCGCCCGGGAAGTAGTGGAAGAGCTGGCTCTTGCTCGTTCTGGTCGCGAGGCGGACGTCGTCGAGGCTGGTGCCGCCGACGCCCCGGGCGAGCACCTGGTCGGCGGCGGTCTCGACGATCCGCGTCCGCGTCGCGGCGCCCTTCGCGGTCAGTCCCCGGGTGCTCGTCATGCCACGGACGATAGCGTGTTCTGGACCGTTCGGTTCACTCTGCTAGAAATGGACCTACTAGTCCATTCGAATCGAACGAGGTACGCAGATGACAGGACGGCTGGCAGGCAGGACGGCGCTCGTGACCGGCGCCACCAGCGGCATCGGCCGCGCGATCGCGATCGCCTATGCGGCTGAGGGAGCGCAGGTTGCCGTCGCCGGGCGCGACGCCGAACGCGGCGCGGCGGTCGTCGCCGAGATCGGCGCCGACGGCGGCACGGCGACCTTCGTCGCCGCCGACCTCGCCACGGTCGCGGGGGTGCGACGGCTCGCCGACGACGCGACCGCGGCGCTCGGCGGCCGCGTCGACGTGCTCGTCAACAACGCCGGCGTCTACCCGCCGACGCCGACCGCCACCGTCGACGAGGCGACCTTCGCGAACGTCGTCGACGTCAACGTGCGCGCGCCGTACTTCCTCGTGCAGGCGCTGGCGCCGGGGATGATCGAGCGCGGCGGCGGCGTGGTCGTCCGCGACCAGCGACATCACGTTCACGGGCAAC